>CADCBS010000047.1 GCA_902799715.1 uncultured bacterium
GAATCGACGACGCCAATCGCCGACAGGCGATTCGCCATGCCGCCGGGTTCGTGGTCGCGCGTAGCGCAACTCCATCCACAAAATTCTTTGAAGTCCCAACGGTTTTGACAATATTTTGCTTGCCTTGATTGCGGAAAAAGCGGATAATTCAAATGTTTTGGATTAGTCAAATCAGAGACAGCCGGGAAAGACAGATGCCGATTTCCAGACACGAGGAAGCATGCGGTCGCCAAGGTGCGCGGGGCATCCTGCGCGCCGGGTTCACGCTTATCGAAATGCTCATAGTGATAGGTGTGATCGGGTTGCTCATAGCGGTTGCCGTCGCGATGGCTCCAGGCTTCATGGCGTCCGGGCGCGATACCACATGCAAGGCGAACCTCAGAAACCTGGCCAACGCCTTTCTGCAGGCGGCGAACAGCGAGGGCGGCTATTTCCCGGTGGCCGGGTCGTACCAGTACACCACGACGTACCGGAACTCGTCCACCGGAGAGCCGGGCTACAAGGCGAACGAGAAGAAAGGCTGGATCTCCTGGGCGGCGAAGAAAAACGCGTATCCGAAGTTCGCAAGAGAATACAATGCCGTGAGGACGGCTCCGCTGAACGCCGGCTGGCACACGTCGTTCGCCGCCGGAGACACCGCGCTCTACTGCGTGACGAACGGCACGCTCTGGAAATACACGGGAAAGAACTTGAGCGCGTACGTATGCCCGGAGCACAAGCGGGAGTTCGAGAACGAGTCGCCGGGCGACAGGCACGGGCCGCTGTGGAGCTACATGATGAACGCCTTTTTCAAGAGCGACACGTCGATGGGCGAGTGCGCGGTCGCCAACTACACCGGCAAGTTCGGGAAGAAGCGAAGCGAAACGGCGCGACTGAACAAGATACTTCTCTTTGCGGAGATACAGGCGCTTCCGGCGTCCGAGACCGGACTGCCGGAGAGGGATTTCGGGAAGGGGAGCGGAAACTGGAGGACGGACTGCACGTTGCAGTACAAGGGCCTTGCGAAGAACTGGAGCGGCAGCGGGGAGATCGTAGGCTTCAACCACAAGCACGGAAGCCTGTTCCACGCGAACGTGGCGTATGCGGACGCCCATGTGGACGAGATAGAGTTGCCCGCAAGGATCGACAGGAAGAACCTAGAAGAGATGACGGCCTGGCTGTGCACGGGAACAGACTTCTCGCTTGACGGCGAAACGTTCAAGCAGACAAAGTAGCTGCGGACGGGACATGAGACTATCCAGATACATAGTTGCGGCATCGGTTGCGCTGGCGTTCGCGTCCGCGCACGCGGCGTCATATTCCTTTACGCCGCGCGACAGGGTGCTGCTGATGAACGACGACAGAGACCTGTTCAACCCGATCACGCTGCAAGGGTATTTCTCCACCAACACGGAAGATGTCGCGTATTGGGTCCACTCCGGAGCCTTGAAGACGCAGGCCGACTTTACCCAGAGCAGAGTGCTGTCGCTCCAGAACGGGACCATGCACGAGTACTACGAAAACGGACGGCTTCTGTGGATGCTTAACGAATGCTGGGCGGGCACGGTGTACCAGTCGAACGTCAGAAGGAACTATCTGCCGTGGTCGAGCAGGTCCGTTCCGCTGTCGGGCACATCGATGACCGGTGCGCAAGCGGGTTCCGTCGTGATGCGCAACGTGGCGGGCGCTTCGCTTACTTCGCCGTTCTATGCCGACGGCATAGGCACGATATACTTCGACGCAGTCAACGTATGGACGGCCAATCTCGATTCCGCGATAAGGGTGGAAGTCGCGACGAACACCGTCGTGGCCGCCGCAGACGGATCCGAGGAGCGGAGAGTCCTGACGGAGGAGGACGGAACCAACAATCTCGAATGGGCGGTGGTGCCGGCGATCGTGTTCCCGGTGGAAAACCTCGCGATCGGCAATGCGCTTGATGACGCCTGCACGAACATCGTGCTTTCTTCCACCGGCGGCGGGAATTCCTATTTCTACCGCATCCGCACGACATTGAACTACCGGTGCCCTGCGCGATTCAGGATAATCCGCCCGGAGGCGGCGGAAAGCCACGCGAGCAAAGACGGCTATTGCATGGTGCAGATCGACCATGTGTTCGCCTCCGCTCCGCCGGAGGAAGTCGTGATATCAAACAAGGGCGCATACGACAAATCGCGGAGCGCTACCGACGTCCTGGGATACGAAAACGCGTTTTCCACGCCTTTCCCGTCCGTTTCGGACACGGGGCTGACCGCAGAGGTCCATGTCGACTATTTCCTGACGAACGGCACGACGGCACTGCCGCCGCTGAACGATCCTAAGATACACTACCGCTGGCGGTATCTCAACCAGGTGGTGCGGCCCTGGTCCACGATGGATCTCGTGCTGAACGAAGAAGGCGACACGCTGACGATGCCGGAAGCGATAGCGCCCGATCCGGGGCTTGGCGTGGCCGACCTCGAATACTTTTTCGATCTCAATGCGGACGGTGCCTATTTCGTCATGAGAATGGCCCAGGCCGGCACGACCGGAGCCACCTGGCCGGACGGATTCCTGGAAAGAAAAATGTACACGTCGCTGACGCACAGCAAGACGAACGCGCTCGACATCACCGACGCCGGCACGACGAACATGTTCATCCGCCTTCGCGAAGGCGAATCGGAATACAGGAACGTCTTTCTGTGCGGGAACCTGAACGAAGTCGAACTGCCGGGAAGCGATCTGGACGGCAAGCTGCACATGGAGCTGGTGGGCAACCACCGCTGGCGCGCGTATCTGCGCACAGAGACCAACATGACCGCGAGGACGCTCGCGTTCTATTTCGAGGCGGCCGGGAAGACGCTGCCGGGCGATGCGCATGTCGGGACTTCGGTCGTCACGCTGTGCCCGCAGGACGCCACGATCGAAAAGGTGCCGTATTCCGGGTTCGCCGAAGAAATCGACCCGAACACGGAGCGCAAGGCCAGGTATGTTCTCGACGGGCAGTCGGGATACCTGATGTTCGAGTTCGACGACCGGTCGCTGGCCGTCACGGTGGCGCACGCCGAATACCAGAACTTCAACGACTGGACGCATTCGCTGGGCACGCAATTCGACGGAAACTTCACTTCCACGACAGGCGTGTCGTCGGTGAAGCGCAACTGTACGGAAAACTTCTCCGGCGAGAGGCCGGACGAGACCGAGAGCACCGCGTGGCAGGAATATTTCGACATGTTCTCGTCCACGGGCGAATACAGGTACAACCAATATTTCACGTCGTCCGTGACGCCGAACGGGTGGAACGCCGGGCAAGGCCTTTACGTGCGCGAAAGGCGCGATGCGTGGTGGACGCCCGACGACGTGGTGGTCACGCAGACGACGGCCAACGTGGGCATGGCGCTCCAGATGCTCGGATCAGGCTTCGGGTATCTGGCGTACACGGGGAGCACGAACGGGCTGGACGGCATAGACACCGTGACGCTGAAGGCGCGGCTCTCGCAGGGGCTCGAGATGGGGGACTTCGCGTACTATGAAGAAGGAATGACGCTGACGAACTACGGCTTCACGGCGCAGGTGCAGATGTCGCAGAGGGGCGGCGCAGACATGTCGCCGGCGCATCCGTCGATGTCGCTGGTGGGCTACTACAGGCCGAACGCGGGCTGCTACGAGTTCCGTGTGACGCGTTCGTCGGAGAACGGCGTGACTGTTTCGCTGTTCAAGTGGGCGCCGAAGGACGGCGCCATGGAGGCAGAGCTGCTGACGGAGTGGGTGACGGGCCTGACCGGGCGGTACGACATAACCGACAGAAGCTCCAGGACCCAGAGGTCCCAGACGCCGGACGGCACGCCGTACAACAACAAGCTCGTATCGACTTCGCCGTACACGTGGGACGGCGCGAACGGGACGACCATGTACATAACATGCAGCAACGCCATGGAGGTGACCTCGGCGTTCCGCACGAACTACTTCACGGTGGTGTCGGGCGGCGTGGCGCTGGACACCGGCCTGCGCACGAAATCGGGCAAGAAGTATCTCGAACTCCAGTACCACGACTACACGAACCGCTTCTCGCGCGGAACGTATGGCATGGGGATGACGGACTGCAACGGCGCGTTCATGGATCCGGCATACGGTACGCAGCTGTATCCGACCGGCATGGTGATGTCGGCCGTGACGCACGAAGACCAGGGCGTCCCCCCGCACCTGAGCATGGATCCGGGCGCGACGCAATGGTCGATACCGGTGGGCAGGATGGTGGCCACGAACGCGCTCGCCCGCGTGTACGTGACGGCCGACGTGCGCGAACAGCCCATAAAGCTGGAGCTTTCGCCGCAGACCGAGCACTCGCAGGAGTGGACCGAGGTGGCGAGGACGAACGTCGTGTCGTTCGGCGAAAAGACGTTCACGTTCGACCTGCGCAAGCGCGGGCGCTACTACGTGCGCCTGAGCCATGCGGCGAACTACAACGATCCGCGGACCGACGTCACGGTGGACGACGTGAAGCTGAAAAGCTGGCGCGCGCTCGATTCCGCCTCGATATCGGACATGGGCGGCTTCCGCGACTGGGTGTACACGCAAGGGTGGATTTCCGGCGACAGGCTTTCGCTCGTGCCGCGCCGCGCGAACCCGGCGAAGCCGTGCGGCGTCCGTTCGCCGCTGCTCGACGGCGTTTCGCTGATATCCTTCTCGTACGAGAACGCCAACCGCAACGCGATCCTGCGCCTGCAGGTGTGCACGAACTCCGTGGACGGCGAGCTGACGGAGTACAACAGGGCGCTGGAGAACCTGACGTACGGCTCCACGGCGTTTTCGGAATACTGGACCGACGTGGCGCGCTACACCTTCACGGACGGATCGCGCGGAACGAAATACTTCGTGTTCAGCGGCTACCGCGCGCCCAAGAACACCGCGGTGCGCCTGATCCTGGAGCCGTCGATCGTGGACAACGCGGAAAAAGACAAGAACAGCGAGGACGCGAAGATCACGCTGACGTCTTTGACGGTGCTGGACGAACCGGCGTTGGACGAAACGAGCTGGCTGGGCTGGAACATGCTCACTTCAACGAACGTGACGTATTCGTATCTGCCCGATCCGGCGATACGCCATTTCCCGGGAATGTCGGCGGTGCTGAACAATTCTACGAGCGACCGCGTGAAAGACCACACCGAGCTTGCGCACTACGAGTACAACGACCCGCACGTGGAAACGCCGTACGGGACGAACGAGCTGGGATACGTGATGTTCAAGGCGCGCAAGTACGACACGTCGGCCGCGAACGACGTCCCGGCGTACGTAACCATATTCGGGTCGGCTTCCGGCGGCGAGGAAGACGACTGGCGCGTCCTGGCCGACATCGAGGTGACTAACGCCACGTTCCGCACGTTCTCGTGGCGGCAGACGAACAGCACCGCGAGATGCAAGAAGATGCGCATCGGGATCAGAGGCCTGCGCAAGATAGGAAGCGCGCTTGTGGACGAGCCGGTCACGAACCCCGTGCAGCGCGTGGTCCTGGATGAAGTCAGCGTGTCGGAGGTGATGAAGCCCACGCTCGAATTCGTGAGGGCGCTGCCGTTCCGCTCGTCCCTGACCGAGGCGGATCCGATCGCGAACCTCGGCGCCACGGACGAGCAGCCGCTGCTGGGCGAATCGTTCGGATTCCAGTGCGAACTGAAGATCGGGCAGCTGGCCGACGAACTCGACATGGACAGCGTGTCGGTGGAGCTGTTCTACTATCCCGCCGCGTCCCCGTGGGGATATGCGAACTGGAAAGGCCGGGAAGGCAGCATACGGTGCGAGAAGCTGCCGGCCACGGCCGACAAGCTCGTGTTCCGGTCCGGGTATTCGACGCGGTCCTCGATAGTCCCGCCGCAGCCGGATCCGCCGCGCAACGGCGATCTGGCCGTCGTGCAGTACAACATGGTCGCGCACTGGAAGGACAAGTCCGGCAACAGCTACGAAGCCGAGCTTGGGCAGGGGGCGTGGAAGCAGCCGGAGTGGTACTATCCGCTCGACCTGAACACGGATTCCAGATTCGGGAAAGGCGATGCCGGGGCGTTTTCGCCCTACACGATACTCGACAAGATATCGCCGCGGCGCGCCTGGTTCAACTGCGTGAACCTTTTCGATTCGACCAACAGGCAGGAAGTGGGCAAGGCCGCGGCAAGGACGAACCAGTACGTGGAGGTGGCGGTGCCGGCCGGCGTGGACATGACAGGCTGGCGCGTGCGCCTGCGCGCCACGAAGGAACTGTCGGCCAATCTGTTCACGATGGGGTCCGGCGGAGTGCCGGCGGTGAAGTCCGAAGGCGCGACGAACAGGTACGCGTTCCTCGCGGTGCAGTCGCCGACGCGCGCAAGCCTGGGTTGCGCGGCCGACGGCGCCTGGAACAGGACGTCGTTCAAGCGCGGGTCGAACGACGTGATCCTGAACGGCGAGATAACGCACAACTACGCGGTAGGCTTCGAGCTGCTCCGGCCGAACGGCATAATCGAACACCAGATCGCGGTGGACAACGCGTACACCGAATACTGGGCGGGCAGGGGGTTCGCCGAAGAGGCCGGCCCGTACCTGGCGACGAACATCCTGGCGCAGGCCGGGGCTTCGTGGTTCTACGCCGGATGCGACAAGGCGGGATCTCTCGGCGTGATGTCGAGCCACGGCGAAGACGCCGCCGCATGGGAGGCGGACCTGATGGAGACGCCCATGGCGGTGAACCGCCGCAAGAACGGGACGCTGCAGTCGATCAACGCCGATCTGCGCTATTTCATACCGCCGAACGGGACGAACTACTGGGTGTACCTGAACGTCAGGTCCGGCCATCTGACGCAGAACGTCGGCGGCGCGACCGACGCCACGCAGGTGCTGATAATCCCCGGCGGCTCCGGAACGAACATCGTGTACACGGCCGACAAGTTCTACATGCTGTCGTCCCTGACGACGAACGGCGCGCCGGTGGACCTGTCGGCGGTGTCGCCGGCGCGCGTGCACACGTTCGAGCTGAGGAACGTGACGTGCAACCTCCAGATCGACGCCGAAGCCGACGTCTCCTCGACGGTGGCCGCGCTGTTCGCCAAAGACGGCGCGGAGAACAGGCAGTACCAGCCTTACGTGATCAAGTGGCTGCAGGACGAATACGGCGACTACGAGCCGGAGGACCTGAAGCTTGCGGACTACTACGACATGTCGGGCACGAACCTTGTGCGCGAACTGACGCTGACGGAAATGTACCAGCTTGGGATCAACCCCGTGGAGAAGTGCAATTTCATAGCCGGCATAGGCGATCCGCTGGACAGGCTTGGGCGCTCCGCGTGGCCGCGGTACACCACGCACAAGGGCGAACCGGTGACCAACGTGCAGATGAGCGTGTACATGATGATCACGAACACGGTGACGGGCGAGGCGCGTCCGCCGCGCGTCCTGAACGGGCTCGGGCAGAACTCGCGCGATTTCACGGCGGCCGGGTCGTGGGATTCCACGGCGTGGACGAGCGTGACGTTCAAGGTTTCGTGCCGCCTTGCGGAAAGCGCCGGGCCCGCGAAGCCGCGCTGGATTCCGCTGCGCTGGTTCTTCTTCGACGACGACTCGTTCACGCCCGCGGATTCGCCGCATCCGTTCCGCGCCCGCCTCGAGGTGGAAGACCCGTTCAAGACGTGGTCGCCCGCCTATTCGGAAGGGTACACTGCGGACATGGAAGGGCGCATTCTGTTCTTCCGCTGGCAGATAGACCACGTGCGCAAGCCCGACACGGTCCATCTGCTGCGGCCGGACTCCGCGATAGACGATTCGAATTGAAGAGCAACGCGCCCGGAGTCCGCTCCGTGCGCGGCCGCCGCGGCAAAACATCCTGCGGCGGAGGGAAAATAGGGCAAGGCAGGGAAAAAGAGATGGCAGAGAAAGAGATGGCAGAATACGATTACGCCGCCTTCGAGAAAAAGTGGCAGGAAAGCTGGGAGAAGCGCAAGACGTTCCGCGCGCTCGAGCCCGGCGAGGCGATTCCGCCCGGACGCAAGTCCATGGCGGCGGCCGCCGCGAAGAACGGCGGCAGGATCGAGAAATTCTACTGCCTCGACATGTTTCCGTACCCGTCCGGCGCAGGCCTGCACGTGGGGCATCCCGAAGGCTACACCGCAACGGACATCCTCTGCCGGTACAAGCGCATGCGCGGCTTCAACGTGCTGCACCCTATGGGGTGGGACGCCTTCGGGCTTCCGGCCGAACAGTACGCCGTAGAGACCGGCACGCACCCGGCGGTGACCACGGCGAAGAACATCGCGCGCTTCCGTTCGCAGATAAAGTCGCTCGGCTTCTCCTACGACTGGGACCGCGAGATAACGACCTCCGACCCTTCGTACTACCGCTGGACGCAGTGGATTTTCGAGCAGCTGTACAAAAAGGGCCTTGCGTACGTTGCGGAAGTCCCGGTGAACTGGTGTCCCGCGCTGGGCACGGTGCTCGCGAACGAAGAAGTGATCGACGGCCGCTCCGAGCGCGGCAACCATCCCGTGATACGCCGCCCCATGCGCCAGTGGATGCTGCGCATAACGGAATACGCCGAGCGCCTGCTGAAAGACCTCGACGGGCTCGACTGGCCCGAAGGCATCAAGGCGATGCAGCGCAACTGGATCGGAAAGTCCACCGGCGCCGAGGTGGAGTTCGGCGTGAAGCGCGGCGGCGCGGCGACCGGCGAGAAGATAACGGTGTACACCACGCGCTGCGACACGCTTTTCGGCGCTACGTACATGGTGCTTTCGCCGGAGCACGCGCTCGTGGGCAAGTGGCTGGAAGAAGGCTGCATCGCCAACGCGGACGCCGTGGCGGCGTACCGCGAGGCGTCCGCGCGGAAGAGCGATTTCGAGCGCACCGAGCTGAACAAGGAAAAGACCGGAGTGCGCATAGAAGGCGTCGACGGCGTGAACCCCGTGAACGGCGCGGCGATTCCGATATACATATCCGACTACGTCCTCGCCACGTACGGCACCGGCGCCATCATGGCCGTGCCGGCGCACGACGACCGCGACTGGGAGTTCGCCCGCAAGTTCGGCATACCCATGGTCGAGGTCGTTGGCGGCGGCGACATCGAAAAGGCCGCGTTCACGGACTGCGAGACCGGCGTGATGGTGAACTCCGGCTTCCTGACCGGGCTGTCCGTGGAAGACGCCAAGAAGAAGATGATCGCATGGCTGGAGGAGAAAGGCGCAGGCCGCGCGAAGACGCAGTACAAGCTGCGCGACTGGCTGTTCAGCCGCCAGCGCTACTGGGGCGAACCCTTCCCCGTGATACACATGGAAGACGGCACCACGCGCCTCGTGGACGAAAACGACCTGCCGCTGACGCTGCCGGAGCTTGAGGACTACAAGCCGGCCGGCACCGGGGAGTCGCCGCTCGCGAAAGCTGCGGACTGGGTGGAATACACCGACCCCGCCACCGGCGCGAAAGGCCGCCGCGAAACGAACACCATGCCGCAGTGGGCCGGCTCGTGCTGGTACTATCTGCGCTACATCGACCCGTCGAACGGCAAGGCGGCGTGGGACCGGGAGAAGGAGAAATACTGGCTCCCCGTGGACCTCTACGTGGGCGGCGCGGAGCACGCCGTGCTGCACCTCCTCTACGCGCGCTTCTGGCACAAGGTCCTGTTCGACCTGGGGCTCGTGTCCACGCCCGAGCCGTTCCGCCGCCTTGTGAACCAGGGCATGGTGCTGGGCACGGCGTTCAAGGACGCCCGCGGCGTGCTGATACCGACGGACAAGGTGGAGTCCACGCCTGAAGGCCCGCGCTCCATGGAGACCGGCGAAGCCCTGACGGAGTTCCCGGCGAAGATGTCGAAATCGCTGCGCAACGTGGTGAACCCCGACGACGTGGTGCGCGACTACGGCGCGGACGCCCTGCGCCTGTACGAAATGTTCATGGGGCCGCTGCAGGCGGTGAAGCCGTGGAGCACCCGCGGCGTGGAAGGCGTGTCCCGCTTCCTGAAGCGCGCGTACAGGATGGTCGCCGGGCAGAAGATCGCAGACCGCCCGCTGACCGCGGACGAGTCGCGCACCGTCAACGCCACGGTGAAGAAGGTGACGGAAGACCTCGACGCGCTGTCGTTCAACACCGCGATTTCGCAGATGATGGTGTTCGTGAACGCGTTCGCCGGCGAAGGCAGGGACCTGCCGCGCGAGGCGGCCGAAAAGTTCACGCTTTGCCTTGCGCCCTTCGCGCCGCACCTGGGCGAAGAGCTCTGGAGCATGCTCGGGCACGAAGACGGCGTGGCGTGGGAGCCGTGGCCGGAATACGACCCTGCGGCGCTCGCCTGCGACACCGTGGAAATCGCGGTGCAGGTGCTGGGCAAGCTGCGCGGCCGCGCGAAGATCCCGGCCGGCGCGGACGCCGCCGCCGCCGAGGCCGCCGCGAAGGCCGACCCCGCCGTGGCGAAGCACCTTGAAGGCAAGACCGTGGTGAAGACCGTATACGTGCCCGGACGCCTTTTGAATTTCGTGGTGCGGTGACGCGGAAGGCCTTGCGGCCATGGAAGGAAAGACGTCGATAACCGTCGAACTCGACGCCGCGCGGCAGAAGGCGCTGCTGGCGCTGTTCGCCGGAGGCAACTGGCGCCACAGGCAGGTGCCGTACGCCCAGGATTCCATCGAGGGCAACGGCTTCAACGCCACGCTGTACCGCGAGAAGAAAGGCGTGGCCAAGCTCTGCATACAAGGCCGCAACGCCGAAGAGTTCATGCTGTACCAGGTGGAGCCGAACGTGACGATGCAGGCGGCGTTCGGCTACGAAGACGTGCTGGACCCCAAGGCGACCGCCCCGCACATCGGCACGGACGAATCGGGCAAGGGCGACTACTTCGGCCCGCTCGTGACATGCGCGGCGTACGTGGACGAAGAGCTGGCCCCGAAGATGCGCGAGGCGGGCGCGCGCGACTGCAAGACGATGACGGACGCCCAGGTTCTCGCCTGCGGCGCCGCGCTGCGCCGCCTGCTCGGCGCCGGCCGCTACGCCGCGGTGCGGATCCCGCCGGCGACGTACAACAGGCTCTACATGCGCACGCGGAACGTGAACCGCCTGCTCGCATGGGCCCACGCGCGCTGCATAGAAGACATGCTCGCCAAGATCCCGGACTGCCCGCGCGCGGTGGCCGACCAGTTCGGCGCCAGCCCGGCCGTGATAAAGCGCGCGCTGATGGAGCGCGGGCGCAGGATAGTGCTGGAGCAGCGCCACAAGGCGGAAAGCGACCTCGCGGTGGCGGCGGCGTCGGTCATCGCGCGCGAACTTTTCCTGCGCGCGATGGGCGACATGGCGAAAGACCTTTCGCTGCGCGTGGACGAGCGCGTGCCGAAAGGCTCCAGCGACCCCAAGGTGCGCGAGATTGCCGGGCGCGGAGTGCGCGCGCACGGCCCGGAGTTCCTGGTTTCGCACTGCAAATGCCATTTCCAGACGACGGACAGGGTTCTGGCCGCGTGCGGGCTGTCGCGCAGCGACATGCCGCCCGAGGGCCGCGTCGTTTCGGCGGTCAAAAACGGAGAATACGGACATGGTTCCTCCAATCGCAGGGCTGATTGACGGATTGGCCATACAGAACACGGTAGGCGTGTTCATCGTGGCGTTCCAGGGCGTGTGCGCGCTGTTCATGACGGGCGCGATAATCCACAAGACCAGGCAGGTCGGCAACTGGTCCAGCGTGATGCGCCGCTTCCGCCGCGACTTCGACACCAGCGCGAACGTGCTGTCAATCTATTTCGAGCGGCGCAAAGACGGGCGCACGCCGGTGGAGGCGCTCTACCGCGCCTCGTGCGAGCGCCTGCTGAAGCTCATCCAGCCCGAGGCCCGCGCCAGGATGTACGACAGCTCTTTCCTGCCGCAGGACGCCGCGCTGTCGCCGCGCGAAATCGCGCTCGTGGACTCCGCGTGCGAACGCATGCTCGGCAAGCAGCTGCTGTCGCTCGACTCCGGCATGGGGCTGATCTCCACCTGCGTGTCGCTCACGCCGATGCTGGGGCTGCTCGGCACGGTGTGGGGCGTTCTCGACGCCTTCGGCGACATGGAGCCCGGCGCGGCCATGATGCAGAAGCTCGCCCCGTCGATCTCCGCCGCGCTCGTGACCACCGTCATCGGCCTCATAATCGCGATTCCCGGCGTGGCGGCCTACAACTGGCTGAACGCCGGCATCCGCAAGCTCAGCGAAATGCTGGAAAGCATGGCCGACGAAGTGTGCGGCCGCATCGCGTGCGAGTTCCAGGGCAAGGGGAACTGAGGACATGCGCTCGCGCTTCAGGAAACGCGGACGGCAGGTGCGCCCCGCCGCTACGATCGACATGACGTCGCTCATCGATCTCACGTTCCTTCTGCTCGTCACGTTCATAATCACCCTTCCGGCCATGGAGATGGGCGTGTCGCTCGTGCTGCCCAAGGCCAAGGCCGAGGCCCTGCCGCCCAAGGAGCAGACCACGCACACCGTTTCGGTGGACAAGGACGGCGCGATATTCCTCGACGGGCGCAGGCACACCCCGGAATCCCTCGAAAAGGAGCTCCTCGCGCTCGTCGCGGCCGACCCCGACGTTCCCGTGCTCGTGCGCGGCGACGAAAACCGCCCCTACGGCGAAATCGCCAAGGTGGTGGCCGCGATCCACCGCTGCCGCATCCACAGGATGTCAATAGTCACGCAGGCAGAATGAACCGGGAATACGAAAGTCGCGCCTTCGACGCGGAGATCGACCCGCCGGTCACGGCGCGGTCGCTCGCCGCCGCCGCGGCGCTGCTCGCCGCCATCGCCGCCGGCGTGGCCGGATACAGGCTTGCTTCGCCGGCGGAGCCGCCCAAGCCGCCTGACGCCGTGGCGATCGACATGACGGTCGTGGTGGACGAGAACCTGGACAAGCCGCCGGACGATCTGCCGCCTGTCAAAAAACCCGTCGAGCCGCCGCCCGAGCCCCCGAAGCCGGATCCGCCCAAGCCCGATCCGCCCAAGCCGGTCGAGCCGCCGAAGGCCCTCCCCGCCGTGGAGGTGGTGAAGCCGCCGGAAAAGCCGAAGGAAACGGTCAAGCCTAAGCCGCCCGAGCCGCCCAAGAAGCCGGAAAAGCCGAAGTTCGAGAAGGGCAGGCGCATAAAGCGCCCGCTGCCGCCGCCGGAACGGAAGGTGAAAGCCAAGCCGCCGGACGTCCGCGCGGCGCTGGGCGGCAACGGCCCCAGGACGGATGCGCGCCTGCCGGACGTGGACAAGTGGCTCGCCCTCGGCGCACGCCCCGGCGCGCGGAACATCGTCACCGACAACGAGGCGTCGCGCTGCCTGGGCCTGATCAAGCGCCAGTTCTACGACAAATGGAACCCGCCCGCGCAGGATTCCAGAATCGGGAAGCCGCGCGTGACGTTCCGGCTCGATTCGCGCGGCTTCATAAGTTCGCCTTCGATCACCCAGTCTTCCGGCTCCAAGGAAGTGGACGATTCGGCGATATCCGCCCTCCGCCAGGTCGGGCGGTTCACGGGCCTGTCGTCGGAATTCATCAGCTCGTACGGCGGCTCGTTCACGCTGGAACTCGAGATAAGGTGACTGCGGCGGCAAGCGCTATCGAGCGCTATCGAAAGCAATCGAATGCCGTCGAACGCTGTCGAATGCCATCGAACGCAATCGAGTGCCGTCGATTGCTGTCGAAATCACCGGGCGCCGTCGGCTGTTTCGGGCCGGCGCTTCCACACTGAAAGCGCGCAAAGCAGCGACAGCATGGCCACGCCTATCCAGAATATCGCGATCCAGTCGACAGTGACTTCGCTTCCGCAAATCTCGAACGAAGTGCTGTAGAAGCGGTTCACCGTGTTGCCGGCGGCGTCCACGAGCCTTCCGTCCTTGAAAAGCGTCGAGCCGTCCTTGAGAAGCTTGGCGCCGTCTCCAAGCTCCTTCACCGTTTCGGGAAGATCCTTTATGAGGAAGCCGCTGACGATCGACTGTATGCCGGCGCCGATGTAGTTGCCCATGCCGGCGATTCCAAGGGCGGCGCCGGCCGCGACGCGCGGCACCAGGTCCACCGCCATCAGCCCGCCCAGGAACGTAAGCAGGATGCCCGAGGCCAGGCCGAAGAACGATAGGGCCAGGACGTCCACCCACATGTGCTGGCCGGGCACGAGCATCAGCAGGCACAGGCCGGTCACGTTCAAGACGCCGGCTATCAGCGCCAGTTCGTTGCGGCTGCCCTTGAACATCCTGTCGGACACGATTCCGGAAAGGCCGGAAGAGACCGCGCCGACCACGGAGTTGATCGACACGATCCACGCGGCGTCTATTTCGCCGTAGCCCTTCTTCACCTGCAGGAAGAACGGGCCCCAGTCTATGATCGCGTAGCGGCTTGCGGCGAAAAGACCGCCCGAGAGGGCGATCATCCACACGGCCCAGTCCGTCAGCGCGATGCGCTGCCCCTTCCCGACGTCGCCGGCGGAGGCCTTTTCCTTCGCGTCGGCCGCCTCGTTCTTCCACACGTTCACGGGCGGCAGGCCTTCCGACTGCGGCGAGTCGCGGAAGAACATGGCCACAAGGCCGATCCCGGCCAGGCCCATCGCCGAGGCGCACCAGAACGCGCTTTTCCACACGTACGGAGAGTTTTCGCCGAAATATTCCCTGGCCCACACCATCACCACTGCGGTTATGATGTAGCACAGCGCCTCGCCGAGGTTGTTCGAGCACGACCAGATGCCGTAGTACGTTCCGCGCTCGCGCTTCGAGAACCATCGCGACAGCGCCACCACGCAGCAGGGCGCGCCCGTGGCCTGCACAAGCCCGTTCCCGAACCACACCGCCGCCAGCACCCCGGCGTACAGGTGGAACCCCACGGCGAAGTTCGCCATGGCCGATGCGAAAAGCCCGAACCCTATGAAGCGCCGCACGTTCGCGTGGTCGGCCAGGAATCCGTTCAGGATCTTGCCGATGGCGTATGCTATCAGAAGCGCCGACCCCACGAAGCCGAGTTCCTTCGCGGTGTACGCGCCGCTGTCGATCATCGTCTTTTTCGTGACGGAGAAGCTCAGGCGGCACACGTAGAAGAGCGCGTACGTCACGAGCATCGCAAGCACCTGGCGGATGCGCAGGAAATTGTAGCGGCGGTCGAGCGCCGCTCCTTGCAGGACGGCGGGCCGCGGGGCGGCCGGGGCGAAAAAGCTCAAAAACGTTTTCATGGCGCGCAGTATACCAAATTATCCGCGCCCTGCGCGCGGAATTGTGGTATACTGCGCGCAAACCGGCGGCGGTGCCGGAAGGAAAAAACACAAACACGGAGAATACCATGCCAGTTACACTTGCGCTGTCGGATCTTCTTTCGACCGTCGACGTGTGCATAATCGTCGGATTCCTGCTGTCGGTGATAGCCATCGGCGCTGTCGCCGCGTTCAGATCTTCGAAGTCGGCCGCCGATTTCTTCCTGTCCGGCCGCTCGATGCCGTGGTGGTTGCTCGGCGTTTCGATGGTCGCCTGCACCTTCTCGTGCGACACGCCGAACCTCGTCACGGACATCGTGCGCCAGCAGGGCGTGGCCGGAAACTGGCAGTGGTGGGCCTATCTGCTCACCGGCATGCTCACCGTGTTCGTGTACGCTAAACTCTGGCGGCGCTCTGCGCTGAACACCGACCTGGGCTTCTATGAAATCCGCTATGCGGGCAGGCCCGCCTCGTTCCTGCGCGGATTCCGCGCCGTCTATCTCGGACTCTTCTTCAACGTGATCATCACCGGCACGGTGTCGCTCGCCGCGATCAAGATCGGCGCGGTCATTTTCGGCCTTTCGCCCGTCGCGACCCTGGGCATCGCGCTCGCCGCGGTCTGCGTGTATGCAACGCTCGGCGGCCTGACCGGCTCGATCTGGGCGGACTTCTACCAGTACACCGTGGCGATGGTCGGCGCGGTGGCCGCGGCCTACTTCGCGATCGACATGGTCGGCGAAGGCGGCGCCGGCGGCACGCTGGCGGATCTCTTCTCCCGCCCCGAAGTGCAGGCCAAGATGACGCTCATCCCCACGCCTTCCACAACCGGCGGCCTTTCCACCATGATGACCATCTTCATCCTGCCGGTAGCGGTGCAATGGTGGGCCACGTGGTATCCGGGCGCGGAACCGGGCGGCGGCGGCTACATCGCCCAGCGCATGCTTTCGGCGAAGGACGAAAAGAACGCCGTGGGCGCCACGCTGCTCTTCAACTTCCTGCACTACGCCCTCCGTTCGTGGCCGTGGTTGCTCGTGGCCCTCGCCTCTATCGTCCTGTTCCCGCTCTCTAGCGAACAAGACCAGAAAGCCGCGAAAGACTGGTTGAAGGATGAAAAGAACCAAGCCTTTGTGAAACTCTACGACAAGGCCAACCCGGCCGACAAGGAAGATGCGAAAAAGTGGCTGATGGAATCTTCCGAACTGGACGCCATGTGCCAGATCTTGGGCAAGGACAAGGCCGGCGCCGACCTGACCAGGAAGCAAATCGCCGAAAAGGCGGCCGAGCGGATGATGGAAGTCGACAGAAAGAAGATCGTTGCCGAAGGGTTGGTTGGGCTCGAGCAGAATTCTTTCAAGGACAAAGAAGGGCGGGATATCGTCGATGCTGCGCAGAAAAAGAAATTCCGCCAGTACTTGAAACAGGACATAGCCTATCCCGCGATGATCGCCAAACTGCCGGCGGGCTGGCTCGGGATAGTCGTGGCGTCGCTCGTGGCGGCTTACATGTCCACCATCGCCACGCAGGTCAACTGGGGCAGCTCCTATCTGGTGCAGGACTTCTACGCGCGCTTCGTCAGGAAGGACGCCTCCCCCAAGGAGCAGGTTCTCGCGGGGCGCATCTGCATGGTGCTTCTGATGGCGGCCACGTTCGGCATGGCGCTGATCCTCGAAAACGCCAAGGGCGGCTTCGACCTGATGCTCCAGATCGGCGCCGGCACCGGCCTGCTCTACGTCCTGCGCTGGTTCTGGTGGCGGATCAACGCCTGGAGCGAAATCTCCGCCATGGTGATATCGTTCGCCGTCGCGTGCTTCTTCCAGTGGGCCGCGCCGGAGATCGGCCTCACGGGCTGGCTCGAATCCGGCTGGCGCGCCGAAATCTTCGACCTCTCCGCGTGGAAGCTCCTGATCGGCGTCCTCGTCACGACCGTCGGCTGGATGGCCGTCACGTTCTGCACCAAGCCGGAAAAGCGCGAAGTGCTCGAGGAGTTCTGCACGAAGATCCGCGCCGGCGGCCCCGGCTGGAAGGCCGTGGTCGGGAACATGCCCGCCGCGCAGGCGGCGAAGACGGGCTGGGACGTCCCGACCGGCATTCTCTGCATGCTCGTGGGCTGCCTTGCGATCTGGAGCTGCCTGTTCGGCGTGGGCTACCTCATCTACGGCTGCGGAAACGTGGAGAACGCCTTCCTGCGCGGCGGCGTCCTGATGGCGGTTTCCGTGGTCTCCACGGTGCTGCTGCTCAAGCTCGCCTCGAAGGTGAAGCTGTCCTGACATGGCCGGCGGCCGCGGAAAGCGCGCCGCGGCGCTCCGCTTTGCGGCGCCGGCGGCGCTCGCCGCGCTGTGCGCGGCGCTCGCCGGCTGCATCGGCG
>CADCBS010000048.1 GCA_902799715.1 uncultured bacterium
GAGCGCGGCGGCCGCCGCCAGGGCGGCGCGGCAGATCGCGGCGCGGGCGTTCATCTCTTGCGCGCCCTCCTGCGGAACAGCGCGAGCAGGCTCTGCATGTAGGGGGCGCCGGTGGACGCCGCCACGGTGTCTATGCCGTTGCGCACGAAAAAGGATTCCACGGCCTCGCGGCGCCTGCGGGCCGCGGCGGCGAACGCCGCGCGCACGCGCGGCGACGACGTGTCGACAAGCGCCGTCGCGCCGGTCTCCGGGTCTTCGACCTCCACGAGCCCGGCGTCCGGCAGTTCGTCCTCGGCCGGGTCCGACACCCTCACGGCCACCAGGTCGTGCCGGCGCGCGGCCACGCGCAGGGGCTTCAGCCATTCGTGGGCGTCGTCGCGGAAGTCCGACACCACGAACACCACCGAGCGGCGCCTGTGCACGCCGGCGAAGAAGCGCAGCGCCGCCTCGATGTCCGTGCCGCCTCGCGATTCGTCCTCGGCGGCGAGCACTTCGCGCACTATGCGCATCACCGAAGTGCGGCCCTTGCGCGGCGGCAGGTATTTCACGATCCGGTCGGAAAAGAGGATCAGGCCTATCTTGTCCTGGTTGCGTATGGCGGCGAGCGCCAGCACGCACGCGATCTCGGCGGCGAGTTCGGACTTCGAGCGCGCGCGCGACCCGTACGACTGCGACCCCGACACGTCCACGAGGAACATGACCGTCAGCTCGCGCTCTTCGGAGAACCGCTTGATGAAGGGCGTCCCGGTGCGGGCCGTCACGTTCCAGTCGATCGACCGCACGTCGTCGCCCGGCACGTACGGGCGGACTTCGTCGAATTCCACGCCCTGCCCTTTGAAGGTGGAGTGGTATTCGCCCGACATCCTGTCGTCGGAAAGGCGGTTGGCGATTATGCGGATCTGCGCCGCCCTCGCCATCAGATCTTTGGTCGTGGCCATTTCGCTCCGGAGCGCTCCGACGGAAGACCGGCGTGGATCAAGGCACGGGGATGGTCGAAAGGATGTCGTCCACCACCATGTCGGCGGTCACGCCTTCGGCCTCGGCCTCGTATGTGAGCATTATGCGGTGGCGCAGCACGTCGTGCGCCACGTCTTTCACGTCCTGCGGCGTGGTGTAGTCGCGTCCGCGCAGCAGCGCGTTCGCCGCGGCGGCGCGGCTCAGGCCCAGGGTGGCGCGCGGAGACGCGCCGGCCTGGATGCGTTCGGTCAGCTGCGGCAGCCCGGCCTTCTGGGGGTCGCGCGTGGCGAAAACGATGTCCAGTATGTAGTCGCCGATCTTCTCGTCGCTGTATACGCCTTCGAGCGCCTCCCTCAGCGCTTCGATGCCGCCGGGCTCGAGCACGGTCCTGGCTTCGGGCGCGCGTTCGCGGCGGGCGAACCTCTCCAGGATGCGGCGCTCTTCGCTGCGCACCGGATAGTCCACTTTGCATTTGAACGCGAAGCGGTCGGTCTGCGCCTCGGGCAGCGGGTACGTGCCTTCCTGCTCGATCGGGTTCTGCGTGGCGAGCACCACGAAGGGGTCCGGCAGGGCGTACGTTTCGTCGCCGATCGTCACCTGGCGCTCCTGCATCGCCTCGAGAAGCGCGCTCTGCACCTTGGCGGGCGCGCGGTTGATTTCGTCGGCCAGCAGGAGGTTCGCGAATATCGGGCCTTTCTTCGGGGTGAACTCGCCGGTCTTGGGGTTGTACACCAGCGTGCCCGTCACGTCGGCCGGCAGAAGGTCCGGCGTGAAGGATATGCGCCTGAACGTCAGCCCCAGGGTCTTCGCCAGCGTGTTCACGGCGAGGGTCTTCGCAAGGCCGGGCATGCCTTCCAGCAGCACGTGGCCGCCCGTGGCCAGGGCCATCAGCAGCCTGTCCACGAGATGCTCCTGCCCCACTATGACTTTCGCCATTTCCTCGCGTATCGCGGCGAAGGTCTCCGCCGCGTCGGCGGCGCGCGCCCCGCGCGTCCGCCCTGAATTTGCTTGATCCATCGTCGGCATCTCCGATTGTCGTCCCGGAAAACCCGTCTGTTTCAGAATGGGAGGTCGAAGTCCGCGAACTCCGTCTCCACGCCCAGCGCGTCGCGCATCGCGGCCGCGAGCGCGCGCACGCCCCACTTTTCCGTGCGGTAGTGGCCCGCCGCGACCACGCACTGCCCGGCGTTCTCGGCGGCCACGTAGTCCTGCAGCAGGAATTCGCCAGTCAGCAGCACGTCGTGGCCCGCCTCCTTGGCCATCGGTATCGCGAACCCGCCGCCGCCGCTGCACACGCCCACGCGCATCCCGGGCGCGAGCCGGTCGATGCGGCCGCAGTGCGCCGCCGCGCATGGCGACACCGTTTCGCGCACCTTTTCCAGGAACTCCGCGCCGCCGGCCGGCGACGTTCCGCAGCATCCTATGGGCGCGCCGCTGTACGGGTACGCCGGCGCCAGGTTTTCCAGCCCCAGCGCGCGGGCCATCGTGAAATTGTTGCCGTATGCGGCGCTGGCGTCGAGCGGCAGATGCACGGCGTACAGCGAAACGCCGCCTTCGATCGCCGCGCGCACCGCGGCCCCGGTCCCGCCCGACACCGTCCTGATCCCCCCGCCCCACGATATCCCGTGGTGGCACACGGCAAGCTGCGCGCCGGCCGCCGCCGCCGCTTCCAGGAAGCGGACGGACGCGTCGACGCCGAAGGCGATTTTCGACACCTCGCCGCGCCCGGCGTCGATCTGCAGGCCGTTGTTGGAATTGTCGCGGAACGATTTCACGTCCAGCGCGCCGTCGATCCATGCGACCGCTTTTCCGAGAGGGACTGATGCCATCGGCGGCGCCCCCCGTCAGAAGGGCAGGTCTTCGTCGTCCGGCGAAACGTCCGCCACCGGGCCGTCGGGCGACGCCGGCGCGGGCACGCCTTCGGCGCCTTCGTCGGCGGGCTCGATCTTGAACCCGGTCAGGTCGGTGAAGAATTTCGTCTGGCCCTGCGGGTTGGTCCATTCGCGCCCGTCGAGCGCGAAGCGCACCTTCACGCGCTGCCCTTCCTTCACGGAATCGAGCACGGCGCAGTTGTCCTTCTTGAACGTGAAAGGTATGCGCGCGGGATACCGGCTGTTCGAGCCGATGTCGTCGGTCATTATCAGATCGCGCTTCACGAATCCGCTGGCGAATTCCTGTTTCGGCAACACTTTGTAGACTATGCCGACGTAGTCGTAGAATGCAGACATTTCAATGCTCCGTTGCTTGGTTTCCCGTGGAAGGATATTCTACCAAAACGCCCCCGCCGTGGCAAACCGCGCCGGCCGTTCCGCGCGCGGCTTCCGCCGCCGCGCCCTTCACCGCGGCCACGGCCGCATCCGCTCCGCCGCAAAGCGTCCCGCCGCGCGGCAGGCGGACCTTGCCGCGGCCCCACGCGAACGCCTTGCCGCCGCGTTCCACGAACCGTTCCAGGATCTTCGCCGTGGACGGCGAGAACGGGTCGTTCGTGCAGTGCGGGAACACGATGGCGTCCACATGGTCGAGCGAGCCTTTGCGCAGTTCGTCCCCGCCGAACGGCACGACGTCTATCTCCGGGTCGTCCAATAGCGCCAGATACGCCTTCGCCGCATCCGTCCCCACGGGGCCGTAGGCGTAGAACGCCACCGTCATCGCGCGCGGTTTGCGCGCGCGCGGCGGAAGGGTGATGTCGCGCCCGCCGGCCCATCGGAACGCGCCCTGCACGAGCGTGCGCGAGCTTTCCAGGTATTCCGGATGGCACGACGTGGCGAACACGCGCCCTTTGCCGTACGTCCCGCCCACGATCGCGGCGCGCCCGAACATTTCCGGCGTGTTGCCGTACCTGCCTTCGTCGGAGCGGTTGTCGCCCCAGACTTCGAAAGAGGCCCCTTCGATGGCGTTCGTGCTCGGTTCGAGCACCGGGCCGTGGCTGTACTGCAGCATGTAGGTCCCGGGCTTCAGGCCCGTCGCGGCCGCGCCCTTGGCGTTCAGGCGCACCGGCATTATGAAGCGCCCCTTCGAGCCGGAGCGCCAGAACGGCATCACGCCGATTCCGCGCGACGGGTCGGGCGCCGTCTCCATCAGCAGGCAGCATCCGGCGCACGTCCCTATGTATCCGCCGCCGCCGCGGATGAAGTCCCGTATGCGCCCGGCGCCTTCGGGTTTCAGGTTGCGCTTTATCGCCGGCGAGCTTCCGCCCGGCATCACCAGCACGTCTACGCCGTCCAGCGCCCCGGCGCGTATGTCGGCCGCGGACAGCGGAACCATCTCCAGCTCGGGCGACTCTTTCACGATGCGCAGCCATTCGAACGCGCCGCCGCCGCTCACGCCCGTGTCGGCGTACACGCCGGTTCTCAGTTTCGCGGCTTCCGCCGCACGCGCGGGCGCGCCGCGCAGGAAGGCCGCGACGGCCGCAGCCGCCGCGCACGCCCGCAGGAATGATGTCGTTTTGCTCATGCGGACATTGTACCAAACGCCCGCCCCGGTTGCGAATCTTTTGCCCGCCCCGCCCGCCCTCTCTTTCCGCTGTGGTATACTGGCGCCGGCACTTCAAAGCAAGAAAAGGAGCCCCGTAAATGACGTCCATTGATTCACGCGGATTCCCCGGCGCGGCGGCGGCAGCCGGAACGTTGGCGCTCGTGGCCTCCTGTCTGCTCTCGGGCTGCCGCGCCATGGCGGCTGCTCCCGCCCGCGCCGACGCCGGCCCCGGCCCCGGCTGGAGGCTCAAGTGGTCCGACGAGTTCGACGGCACGGCGCTCGACACGAACGTGTGGCAACGATGCAAGGCGGGCGTCTCGGACTGGAACCGCCACATGTCGGCGCGCCCGGACCTCGTCGTCGTGCGCGACGGCCACGTCGCTATCCGCGGCGTGAAGAACGACGGCGCGGACAAGGACCGGCACCCGTGGATCACCGGCGGCATCCAGAACAGACACGGCCCCGCCGTTTCGCACATGGCGTACGGAAAGGTCCTCGTCCGCGCCAGGTTCCAGGACCACCAGAAAGGCGCCTGGCCCGCGCTCTGGATGTGCGGCGCGTACCCGGACGCCAAAGGGCGCCGCTGGCCGTGGAACGGAGAAATCGACATCGTGGAGCGCCTGAACGGCGACGCCTTCGTCCACCAGACAGTCCACACGGGGTGGACCTACAGGAAGAAGCGCTCGAAAGAACCTGTGAACTCCGCCACGGCGCCAATCGTCAATGGCGACTGGAACGTGTACGGCCTGGAGATCGCGCCAGATGCGCTGATCTGGTCGGTGAACGGCAAGGAAACGTTCCGCTACCCGAAGACGGATTGCGGCGACCCGGACCAGTGGCCGTTCGGCAGCCCGTTCTTTTTCCTGCTCGACATGCAGCTTGGCGGGAAATGGGTCGGCAAAGTCGACACCGGCACGCTTCCGGTCGAGATGCAGATCGACTACATACGCATCTTCGAGAAAACTCCCTGACCGCAACCCTCCCCCGTAATCCTAAATTTCCACACGTTCTACACTTCTCCACGGCCAATCCCTTCCCCGCTCCCCCCGCCCCCCCCCGGTAATCTCACGTTCTAAATGTTCTGCACGGCCAATTTTCCGGCCAATTGTATTTCATCCGCACCGTAATCTCATTTCTGGCCGGGTGTTGCGGCGGCTTGGGGACAAGCCGCCCTGCCAGATGTCGACTGCCCGAAGCGGGATGTCGGCTGTCGAATGTCCACACCGGGATGTCGGCTGCTGGTTGTCGAATGTCGCAATATTCGCAATTGCATTTCATCCGCACCGTAATCTCATTTCCGGCCGGGCGTTGCGGCGGCTTGTGGACAAGCCGCCCTACCAGATGCCGACTGCCCGAATCGGGATGTCGGCTGTCGAATGTCCACAGCGGGATGTCGGCTGCCGGTTGTCGAATGTCGCAACATTCGCAATTGCATTTCATCCGCACCGTAATCTCGTTTTTTTTCGGGGGGGGGGGGCTTGACAAAACCCCTATTAATGGGGGGGGGGGATTTTAACTAGGCCCACGCCAAAACCGCAAAAAAGGAAAAAATGGACCCGAAACAGCCAAATACGGAACAAAGGACGATTCCCGCGCCGCGCGTATGCGCGGACCTGCCGATGCCGGAATGCATCCGCGCTGGGAATGCGGAATATCTCGCAAAAACCGCTGAAACTGGGGAGCGGCCGTTTCCGGTCTTCGCGGCGGACTATCCTGTCGAAGGCTGTCGCCAAGCGGTGCAGTGAATGGATCAGGAAAGGCAATGTCAAGTTCGCCTCCGTCGCCGAGTTCGGGCAGATTCAGGATATGTTAATCGTCGAGACGGAGGCGGGCAGCGTCGTCTATATTCCGTTCGGCGGCTTCATGGCGGACACGCTCGGCTACGAGCGCGGACTGTATTCCTCGGCCATCTCCACCCGCTTATGCGGCGCTTGCGCCACGCCGTTCAGGACGCGCTTCGGCGAGGTATGGGCAGGCTGCGGCATGACGACATCTCCAGACGAATCGCTGCGCGAACTGGAAGCGCGGCGCTATCGCGCCGAGTCGCTTCGCGCAGACCTCTCGGGCATCGAGAAGAAGATTTCAAGGGAGACGCAGCTTGACCGCAAGTACGCGCTCGCAAAAGAAAAGCAGAGAATCGAACGAGAGCTTGGGAGGGTGGTGCCGTGATCTTAGCCGAGCGAGGAAAATGGCGTGAATGTGACACCCTTGAACGTGAAGGCGTCCTTTCCGCAATAGACAACGGAAGGATGCTCGCACTTGTCGGCATAGCGTTCCGCGAACTTGTGGAGGTTCTTGCAGAAGTCGGGGTTGAACGTGGCAGAGGACTTGATTTCCGTCGGGAAGAGCTTTCTTCCGGAATGTTCGACCATATCAACTTCAACTCCTTTGGAATCTCTGTAAAAGTAGAGGTCGGGACGTTCTCCTGCGTTGAACGACTGCTTCATCTTTTCGAGAACGACAAGGTTCTCGAAAAGTCCGCCGCGAAGAGGATCGTGCATCAATTGCCCGACAGTCTTGATTCCCGCCAAGGCGCAGGCGAGCCCAGTGTCGTAGAAATAGAGTTTTGGCGATTTTACGAGCCGTTTTCCCCGATTCTCGTACCACGGCGGAAGGAGAAAGCAGATGTACGACGTATGGAGGATGGAGAGCCATTCCATTACGGTCTTTGTGGAGACACCGGTATCGTTGGAAATGGACGTGACATCGAGAATCGTACCGATGCGTCCAACGATGAGCTGGAGAAAGTTTGTGAAGAGCAGCGAGTCTTTGATATTGAGAAGCTGGTGTACGTCGCGTTCCACGTATGTATTGATGTAGTTGGCAAAAAAGTCCGGGATTTCTTCATCGCTGGTGATAAATTTTGGATATCCTCCACGGAGAATACAGGACATGGCATTGTCGATTTCCGCGATTCCGGAGGATTCCTTCATGCTGAAGGGCAAAAGAGTGAAGATTGCGCAACGTCCCGCAAGCGACTGGCTCACGCTCTTCATCAGGAGAAGATTGCTAGATCCTGTGAGGACAAAAAGTCCGTTTTTCTTTTTATCGTCAACAATCCCCTGAATATAGGAAAGCAGATCGGGTACGCGCTGGACCTCGTCGAAAACAGCGCCGTCGGGAAATCCCGCAAGAAATGCTCTCGGGTCGCTTTCCGCGAATCTCCGGATATCGGGGTCTTCCAGCGAGCAGTGCGGCTTGTCGGGAAACAGCATTTTCACAAGTGTCGTCTTGCCGGACTGCCGAGGTCCCGTTATCGTGATGACGGGGTAGTGGGCAAAGGCGGACTTGATTGCGGATTCTATGCTTCTTTTGATTTCCATGCGCGATATTATAGCAACTTTCGCCGATTGGTGCAATGTGGGAAGTTGACTTCCCGAATTGCACCACTTCATGCTGTAAACATGGTGCAATATGGGAAGTTGACTTCCCGAATTGCATGACTTTTGAAAGGAACGAAACATGATTGAACACATTAAATGTTCGACGCCCGATTTTGCGAAGGAGAATGCGAAGAAGCTGCTCGCCTTGTTCCCCGAATGCGAGGGACAGAAGGGAGAGGTGGATATCGACAAGCTCCGCCAAGTGCTGTCCTCCACGGCCATCGAGGGCAATGTTGAACGCTACCAGTTCACATGGCCGGGCAAGCGCGCGGCAATGGCGGCGGCGAGCGCGGCAACCACAAAGACCTTGCGCCCCTGCGCGGCGTAGAGCGTCGGCAGGGATGGAACGCCCGGCGGTTTCGATTCGGAGAACCTCTACATCGAAGGCGACAACCTCGAAGTATTGAAACTCCTCCAGACGAGCTACACGGACAATTTTACGGCCAAATGCATTTCATCCGCACCGTAATCTCGTTTTTTTCGAGGGGGGGGGGCTTGACAAAACCTCTATTAACGGGGGGGGCTTGATTTTACCAGGCCCACGTCAAAACCGCAAAAAGGAGAAAAATGGACCCGAAACAGCCAAATACGGAACAAAGGACGATTCCCGCGCCGCGCGTATGCGCGGACCTGCCGATGCCGGAATGCATCCGCGCGGGGAATGCGGAATATCTCGCAAAAACCGCTGAAACGGGGGAGCGGCCGCTTCCGGTCTTCGCGGCGGACTATCCTGTCGAAGGCGGATGGGACTATTCCCAGGAAGACGCGTGCATCATCAAAATGAAAGGCCCGATGGAGGACAAGTCGATCCCTCTCGTGGACCGCGATTTCTATTCGGTCGAATCGCTTTTCGTGAAGCGCAGGATAATCGAAGAGCTGTACCGGCATCCCGGGCACGACCTTCCGCAATTGACGGGTTTCGACAGCAAAATGCTCAGGCAGACGCTTTGCGACGGGGACGGCGGACGGAAGTACGACAATATGCGCTTCCGCGTGTCGTTCCACCTGCAGAAAGACTGGGACGAAATCCAGGAGGACTATCGTAGCCACGGCGGGTACAAGGACAATCCCGATGGCCTGGCCATGCTGGACAGGCGTGTCAAGGAGAAGGAGCTGTCATACGAAACGGAATACTGGTTCGACATCACAAGCTCGTTCGGCGGCGTGAAACGCAGAAAATCCGGGCGGTCCCGGGTGCGTGGGAACGCGTAATATGGTATCATATTGATGCTTTCGGCCGCAGGCGGCAGGGTCTGCGGACATATCCGGAAGCATCGACGTTCTTTCCCAGATGCGGGGAGGTCCTGCACGAATCCCCGCAACCGGGCCGGAGGCGGCTCGGCGTGTCCACCACGCCGCCGCCAACGGCCGGAACCCCGGAACGGCAGGGCGTGTCGCCCCGCGACCGCCGCCAACCCGGGGAGCTGCGGAAACGCATCCGACGCCCGCAGCACGCTACGCAACAGCGTATAGTAGCTTCGGTCGAAAACCGCTAATTTTCACGAAGTAAAGCGAAATACGACTGTGCGTCGCGTGGATACCACGCGGCGCACGTTCATATTCATGTTTTACTTCAGGCTCTTAGCGGTACCTCTCGGAGACAGAATTTCAGGAGTGCGCCGCTCTTCTTTTGCCGCCGGCGCTTCTCCTTTTACATGGGCGGCGGAAGAAAGGCGTAAATGTCCAAGATATTCGACAACATCGGCGATAAGTTTGAAGACGGCCTCAAGGCCATACTTTCAAACATCGGTGTGAAGCGCGCCGATTTTTGCGCAGGATATTTCAATCTGAGGGGCTGGCGTCAAGTTGCATCGGAAATCCAGGCGCTCCCTGGCTGTGATGTGATGGAAAAGGATGCGAGGGGCGTGCCTGCGCCTGTCCATCGCGTGTGCAGGTTGCTTGTCGGAATGTACCGTCCGCAGTCCGAGGTGATCCAGGAAATGTATGCGGTCGAGAAGCGGCATGTCGATTCCGAGACTGCGCAGAGATGGCGCAGGAAAATCGCAGCCGATTTCCGCCGACAGCTGACTCTCGGCGTTCCGACCGCCGCCGATGAAGAGGCTTTGAGGGCTCTTCGCAGGCAGCTTGCGGACGGCAAAGTATGCGTAAAACTCCACTTGCGGCATCCGCTTCACGCGAAGCTCTACCTTGCGTACCGCCCGGAAGACACGTCTAACCCGATCATGTCCATAATGGGGTCGAGCAACCTTACATTCGGCGGGATGACACGCAACGGCGAACTGAATGCCGAGTTCGGCGACTACCACGACAACCAGAAATACGCTAGGTGGTTTACTGAGAGGTGGGACGACAACTTCTCCATCGACATTACCAAGGATTTGATCGAGGTTTTGGACGAGAGTTGGGCGTCGGTGAACGGACCTTCGCCTTACGAGGTGTATCTGAAGATCATGTATCACCTTAGCCGCGAGGCGCGGCAGGGCGTTTCGGAGTATCATCTCCCTCCCCCGTTCGACAAGGAGCTTTTCGATTTCCAGAAGACTGCCGTGAAACTGGCCGTGCGGCATCTCGAAAAACGCGGCGGCGCGATGATAGGCGATGTGGTCGGCCTGGGCAAGACGATTACCGCCTGTGCGGTCGCTAAGTTCTACGAGGAATCGCTTGGCGCGTCGACGCTGGTGATCTGTCCGCCGAATCTGCGGGAGATGTGGCGGGAGTACGCAAAGAAGTACGACCTAAAGATGGAGACGCGCTCGGTTGCCGAGAAGTTTGACGCCCGCAGGGAACGGTTCTTCAAGCTGGTCGTCATCGACGAAAGCCATAACCTGCGCAATGCGGAAGGCCAGCGGTATGCGATGATCAAGGACCTCCTGACCTATCAGGGCAACAAGGTCCTTCTGCTGACGGCAACTCCGTACAACAAGGATTACCTCGACCTCTCCAACCAGTTGAAGCTTTTCGTCGATCCCGATCTCGACCTCGGCATCCGTCCCGAACAGCAGATCAAGGCCGCGGGAGGGGAACAGCAGTTCGCCGTCAAGTACAGCAACATTCCGCTCGGATCGATCCAGGCGTTCGAGAAGAGCGTTTTCTCCGATGACTGGCGCGACCTGATGAAGCTGTATCTCGTTCGCCGCACCCGCACGTTCATCAAGAAGTACTATGCCCTGACCGACAAGAGCAACGGACGCAAGTACCTGAAGATGAAGGACGGCACCTGCAACTACTTCCCGGACCGCATCCCGAGGACGATTGTGTTCCCGACCTCCCCCGGCGACATGTTCGAGCGTCTCTATTGCGGGCAGATGATAGACTGGATGAAGGATTTGTCGCTTCCGCGCTACGGTCTCCAGAAGTATATCGACGAAACCGCCGTCAAGACCGCTACCGCCGCCGAGAAACGGATTCTCGACAATCTTTCTCGCGCCGGCAAGCGCATGATGGGTTTTTGCCTCAGCGGATTCTTCAAGAGGATGGATTCGAGCGGTGTCGCGTTTTTGATGTCCCTCTACCGCCACGCCGTGCGGAACGCGATGTACCTTTACGCCATCAAGAATGGACTCGCCCTGCCCGTCCGCGCGTCGGATGCCGATGTCGGCGACGGCACCGCCGAGGATATGGACGCATCCGGCGAAACGATCCTGAAAGTCACGACCGAACCGTCCGAATACGCGCAGGCGGGCAAGGAGGCGTACAAATCGCTTGTGTCGAACGCGCCTTCCTCGGTGAAATGGATCAGCCCGGCCTTTTTCAAGAAATCTCTCGCGGCCGCGTTGAATGCCGACAACAAAACCATCATGCAGATGATTGCGCATTGCGGCGAGTGGAAGCCCGCCGGCGACGAGAAGCTCAACGCCTTGGAGAATCTTGTCGCAAAAACCCACAAGGACGATAAAGTGCTTGTGTTCACCCAATATTCGGACACCGCCCGCTATATCGCGGAGCAGCTGAAAGCAAGGGGCTTGTCGCATATCGCGCAGGTGGACGGCGATTCCGAGAACATCGTGGGCGAAGTGAACAGGTTTTCGCCCGTTTCCAACCACATGCCGCCAATTCCGGCAGAGAGCCAGACGCGTGTGTTGATCGCGACCGATATGCTTTCGGAAGGACAGAACCTGCAGGACGGGCACATCGTGGTCAACTACGATCTGCCGTGGGCGATCATTCGCCTTATCCAGCGGGCCGGACGTGTGGACCGCATCGGACAGAAGGCGCCGGAGGTGTTCTGCTACTCGTTCTTCCCGCAGGACGGCATAAACGAGGTCATCCGTCTCCGCGACCGCCTGAACGACCGCATCAACGCCAATGCCGATGCGGTCGGCTCGGACGAGGTGTTCTTCGAGGGCAACAAGCAGAATCTCGAGGACATATACAACGAGAAGGCCGGCATCCTCGATGAAGCGGACGAAGGAGAGGTCGATCTCGCGTCACAGGCTTATCAGGTGTGGGAATCGGCGACAAAGGACAATCCCGAACTTCGGGAGAAGATCCAGGCGATGGCGGATGTCGTGTACTCGACCAAGCCCGCCGGAGAGTATCCCGCCGGAGTCATCACCTACGCCCGCACAAAGAGCGAGACCGACGTCCTTACCTGGCTCAATGCTGCGGGCGGCGTCGAATCGCAGTCGCCGACCAAGATCTTCCAGGCGCTGGCATGTTCGGCGAAGACTCCTAAGCTGGATCCGCTCGCAAACCATCACGAACTGGTCGCCAAGTCAATCGCGGCGATCAAGGATACCCCGGCCGTCTCGATGGGTGTGCTGGGTTCGAAGTCTTCCACAAAATACCGCATCTTCGCCATCCTTCAGAACCGGCTCAAGGAGAACCCGATGCCGCTGTTGGAGCAGAATCTCAAGGCCGCGGCGGATCAGGTCTACACCTATCCGATGAAGGAATCCGCCAAAAACGCACTCGGCAAGATGCTGCAAAAGCGGCTGCCGGTTGACGACATCATCCAGACCGTTCTCGAACTGCAGAAGGAGAACGACCTCTGCATAGTGCCGGATGACGACGACCACGCCCCGCACACCGCCCGCATCATCTGCTCGATGGGACTTTCCCCGGAGAACTGATCTATGACCAAGAACGACTTTCTCGGATTCCTCCACGCCGGAGACTTCAAGCAGCTCTTCCTCGAGTGCGGCTGGAACAACCCGACCACCACGGATGCCTATCCGATCCCCGTCGGAGAAGAGACCTATTCCGTGTCCGAAGTCGCCCAGAAGGGACTGAAGATATACGTGTGCAAGGTCGCGAAGATGCCGGAGGCGTCCGTGCGCCGCCAGCTCGACTCCAAGCTCCGCAAGCTGAGCCACGACTACTTCCTCATCTTCGTATCGACGGCGGAGGAGTTCCACCATCTCTGGTCCGTGCCGGTCAAGTCGGTCGACAAGCGGCAGCTCGTCACCATCGAGTACATCCAGGACGATCAGGCGGCGTTCCTCCTGGAGAAGGTGAACGCAATTTCATTCTCCTTCGACGAGGAGCCGACCATCGTCGATGTGGTGGATCGCGTCAACGCCGCGTTCCTGGTGAACACGACGGAGGTGACGAAGAAGTTCTACCAGGGCTTCAAGAAGCAGCACGACCAGTTCGTCAAGGGCATTCTGGGCATCACCGGCGATCAGGATCGCCAGTGGTATGCGTCGGTCATGCTCAACCGGCTCATGTTCTGCTACTTCATCCAGAAGAAGGGCTTTCTCAATCAGGACGAGAACTATCTCGGCAACAAGCTCAAGTGGGTGCAGAAGACGCGAGGCGAGAACAAGTTCGATTCCTTCTACCGGAGTTTCCTGCGCAATCTTTTCAAGGACGGGCTCGACAGTCCGCTGAAGAAGCGGACGAAATACTTCATCACGACCTACGGACGCATCCCGTACCTGAACGGCGGCATGTTCGCCGAGCATCGGCTTGAATGCGAGAACAAGGACCTCGACATACCCGACAAGGTCTTTGAGAAGCTGTTCGAGTTCTTCGATCAGTGGCATTGGCATCTCGACAACCGGCTGACCGCATCGGGACGGGACATCAACCCGGACGTCCTCGGCTATATCTTCGAGCAGTACATCAACGACCGTGCGCAGATGGGCGCGTACTACACGAAGGAGGACATAACCGAGTACATCGGCCGCAACTGCATCTTGCCCTACCTGTTCTGCAAGGTCTTGGGAGGGACGCGCTCTGGCGCGTCCGAGAAATGGATCTGTGATTACCTCCGCACCTCCGGCGACCGCTATATTTTCGCCGCGGTCAAGAAAGGCGTGGAACTCCCGCTCCCCGATTACATCGAGCGTGGCGTACCGACGACGCCCTCGTCGTCGCTCCGGGCGCGCCGCTCGCGCTGGAACGAGAAAGCGGACGAAGCGTATGCCCTGCCGACGGAGATATGGCGCGAAACGGTGGCGCGGCGTCAGCGGTACGCGGAGGTTCGCGGCAAAATCGAGAAGGGCGAGATCACCGACATTCACGACTTCATCACCTACAATCTCGACATCCGTTCGTTTGCGGAGGACATTCTGCGCGAGACCGACGACCACCACCTCGTCGGGCACTTCTACAAGGCGGTGCGCGAGGTGACGGTGCTGGATCCGACATGCGGATCCGGCGCGTTCCTTTTCGCCGCGCTCAACATCCTTGAGCCGCTGTATGAGATTTGCCTCGACCGGATGGAGGAGTTCCACGGCAAGAACGGCAAGCTCTTCAAGGATGAGTTGGCCGAGATCAAGGACAAGTTCCGCTCCAACCAGAAGTATTTCATCTACAAGAACATCATCCTCCGCAACCTCTACGGCGTGGACATCATGCACGAGGCGACGGAAATCGCCCGCTTGCGTCTCTTCCTGAAGATGATGGCGGTCGTGGATGTCGATCCCTACGACGAAAACCTCGGTCTCGATCCCTTGCCGGACATCGACTTCAACGTCAAATGCGGCAACACGCTTGTCGGCTATGCGTCCGAGCAGGAGATACAGGACGGACTCACCAACGGCGACATGTTCGCCTGGTTCGAGTTGAAGGGCAGGATCGACGACGAGCTGAAGAAGGTGACGATGGCCTTCAAGTACTTCCGCGATCAGCAGCTCGATCTCAATCCCGACAACCAGTCCCTCGCCGAGGCCAAGGCCGATGTCAAGAAGCGCCTTGCGGCAATTCGCACGCTTCTTGACGATCAGCTCTACGACAAGAAGTCGGGCAAGAAGAAGGCCCAGTGGCTCGCCGATACCCAGCCGTTCCATTGGTACACCGAGTTCTATCCGATCATGGCCGAGCGCGGCGGTTTCGACGTCATCATCGGCAATCCGCCGTATTTAGAAATAAAGACAATTAAGAAATACACTCTTGGTGGATATTTGACCGTGCCCTGCGCAAACTTGTATGCACCGGTCATGGAGAGATGTGACCGGATAATAAACAAGACGGGACGGTTAGGATTCATTGTTCCGGTTTCGTCCGTTTCAGCCGAGCGGTATGTGAGTTTGCAAAAATTATTACAACAGCATATGCATTGGTATAGCTGCTATGATGATCGTCCGAGTCGGCTCTTCGATCAGTTACAGCATATTCGGTTGTCAATTCATTTGTTGGCACCGGGAAATGGTGATGTTAAGTCTTACTCGACTGGATATATGAAATGGTCGGCAGAAGAACGTCCGCTGTTATTTAATCGGGTGCATTATGTTCGGGCAATGCTGGGTGGAATTTCAGGAAGTATGGCCAAGTTGCAGGTAGATATTGAAAATTCAATTGTGACCAAAATGTTTAAGCAATCTGCGTTACGGATGCGCATGGGAGAGGGTCGCCATCAAATTTACTATTCTCGCAAGATTGGATCGTTTGTTCAGATACTTGATTTCGCGCCTAAGGTTTATGATGGTAAGGGGAATCTGCGTCCGCCATCGGAATTTAAAGCATTGTCTTTCCATGACAAGGCCGATGCAGAACTTGCCTTGATTGCTCTTAACGCGAATTTGTTCTTTTGGTTTTGTACTGTTTATTCTGATTGTCGCCATGTCAATCAACGGGAAGTAGAATTGTTCCCAATCCCAAATGACATTGAGAAGTGTGAAGTGGAAGTCTCGAAATCTGCGTCTAAGCTTATGGGGAATTTCAAAAAGACTTCTGAGAATCGCATCATGAAATTTGCCCATGATACATTGACGATTCAATGTATTATCCCGAAACTTTCCAAACCCATTATCGACGAGATCGACGAGTTGCTGGCGAAGCATTATGGTTTTACGGAAGAGGAGCTTGACTTCATCATCAACTACGACATCAAATACCGCATGGGCGGCGAACTGAACGCGGAGGAGTGAAATAAGGTCATGAATAAGAGAACCAAGATTAAGGACGTTGCGCCAGCTGTTATGCCTAAGGTAGAGAAAAACGAGATCGTCGTCTATCAGCCGGACGAGACGATCCGGCTGGATGTTCGCCTTGAGAATGAAACTGTTTGGTTGACACAAAGCCAGATGGGTCTTTTGTTCGGGTGTACGACACGTAATGTAAGGTTGCACCTTGAGAATATCTATTCTTGCGGAGAACTGACCAAAGAGGCAACTAGGAAGGATTTCTTCCTAGTTCGGCAAGAGGGAGCGCGACAGGTTAAAAGAAATGTAACTTGCTATAACCTTGATGCAATCATATCCGTCGGATACAGAGTTAATTCCGTATTGGGCGTGAAATTCCGGCAATGGGCAACGAAAGTGCTCAAGGAGTATCTTCTCCGTGGTTATGCGTTCAGCCAGCGGCTGAACCAGCTGGAGGACAAGATCGACCGGCGGCTTGCGAAGCACGATCAGGAGATTGTCGAATTAAAGGACAAGGTGGACTTCTTCGTGCAGACCTCTCTGCCGCCGGTGCAGGGCGTGTTCTACGACGGACAGGTGTTTGACGCTAAGGTGTTCGCCGCGAAGCACATCTTGAGCGCGAAGAAGTCCATTCTTCTCATAGACAGCTGGGTGGATGTCGTTACGTTGGAACTGCTGGCGAAAAAGGCAAAGAGCGTGACGGTTGAGATTGTTGCATCGCCCAGAGGCAACAAGATTTCGCCGAGCGACATAGCCATGTTCAACAGGCAGTATGGTGGATTGTCCGTGCGCACAAGCAAGAACTTTCACGACAGATTCCTCATCATTGACGACAAGGTGCTGTATCTTATCGGTGCCTCGCTGAAAGACCTCGGCTGGAAATGCTTCGCCTTCACGAAACTTGCCGCCGCCGAAATTCCCAATCTGAAAGCGAGGGTGTGAAATGCAGTTCTATTCAAAATACGGCATCGCTAAGTCCGAGCAGAAGTTCATCGAGTCGATGATCAAGCCGATGGAGTGAAGATTGTCCTTAGAATGGAGGTGGTGAATTGCAACTGACATGCATAGTTGGAAACGGGTTGGATATTGGGCTGGGGATGAAAACCCGGTTTACGGATTTTATAGATCTTCATTATTTGAAGCTGGAAAGAGACC
>CADCBS010000049.1 GCA_902799715.1 uncultured bacterium
GGCTACTGGACGATGCCGTGATCGCCACAAATGCGCCTAGTGTGGTATAATACACCTTGATGAAGCTGATGGCCACAGACACGAGCGACTTTCCGAAGCTAAGGGAGAAAGGGTGCATTTTTTGTTGACAAGACGGCGTTTGTGCACCGTATGGTGAGCGATGCGAAAAAGCCGCTGTAGCGTCAGCTGTTGTGGGGTTAAAGAGACGGTAGACATGAAGCCAAGGCAAGTCGAATGTTGAGTGGGAAAGTTTTAGTCGGAGAAAAGCATCAAGCATGAAAGACAAGATTTCGACAACGGTCGTGACGGCGGGCGACTCCGCTTACGCATGGGGCGCGCTCATGCTCGCGGCCAGCATGAGGAGAAACGGCATGCCGCATCCAGTGGTCGCGGGGGCGATGGGGTGGAACGACATCCAGAAAAGCCGCATCCGCGCGCTCGGCGGCGTGGAGATAAGCGAAATCGGCGCCACGAAGCAGTGCCTCGCATGCCACAAGCCCCGGATCATGGGATGCGACGAAGTCGAAACCCCGTGGGTGTGCTGGGTCGACGCCGACGGACTTTTCGTCGGGGACTGCAGCGAGTGGCTGAAGGGGGACGACGAGGACGAGATGCGGATCAAGCGGTGCGACCCGCCGCCGCCGGATTTCACGCCCGGAACCCTGGCGACGTGGCGCAGGGACGTGGAGCGATTCCGCGGGCGCGCGCTCGAGGAAAGCCGCTACCAGACGCGCGTGCAGTCGGGCGTGATCCTGCTGAACAGGAAATGGAAGCGCTTCCTCCAGGCGTGGGACGAACAGATAAACAACGTCCTTCCGCCCGACGTGCAGATCCTGATGGAGAAAGGCTCGGCGTACTACCAGACCGACGAAAGCGTGCTCGCGAGCCTTCTCTGCTTCGACCTCGACGCGCCCAGGGTTTCGGAGCAGTACAAGTTCGACGGCAAGGTGGACCCGAAACGCTACTATCTGCATTTCGGCTACAATCCGAAACCGTGGCAGATGTGGAACACCTACGCGATGCGCTTCCGCGAAGAGGCTTTCCGCACGGCCGAATGGCTCGTGGAGAACGGCATCGTGAAGAAAAGCGAAGTTCCGCGGCCGCTGCGCCGCGGATGGTGGCCGCTCTACAGGTGCCTCGCGCCGGCGGCGCCGTTCGTGTGGAAGGCGATGAAGCTGCGGCGCAAGCTGCGCGGGTGAACTGCGCGGCGCGCCGCGCAGGCGGCGGCGCTCACCGCGCGCCGTCCAGGATGCCGCGCAGCAGCTCCCGCTGGCGGCCGAGGTAGGCTTCCTTGGAGAAGAATTCCGCTCGCGCCGCGCAGGCGGCAAGCCGCTCCGCGCGGAAGCCGCCGTCCGAGGCGAGCCGCACGAGGATGCGCGCGGCTTCGCCCCTGTCGCGACAGGTCAGCGCCGGATCGTCCACGATCTCCCGCGCCCCGCCTTCGTCCGGCACGACCGGGACAAGCCCCGCCGCGAGATATTCCGCCACCGAAATGCCGAACGCCTCGTCCCGCTCCGCGTGCACCGCGTAGGAGCCCGAAAGCAGGAACCGCTCCTTCTCCGCGCCGTAAAGCGCGCCCTCCAGCTTCATCCACGGCCGCGTCTCCGCAAGGCCGCGCAGCATCCTGCCGTACCCCGGATCCTGGTCGATCCTGCCGGCCGCGTGGAAGGTGAAACCGAGCCCGGACAAGGCCCGCGCCTCCTCCACGACCGCGACGATCTCATGCACGAGCTTGCCCGGCACGATCCGCCCGATGTAGACCACTTTCAGGGGGTCGCGCCTTTCCGGCGCGCCGGCCGGCTTGAAGAGCGTCGGCGGATAGAACACGTCGCCGCCGAAATTGCGGCCGTAGAACTTCTCCATCAGCCCGGCCACGTAAAGCGAGTTCGGATAGACGCGCTCGCGCGGGTCGCAGACGATGCTGCGCCTGGAGCGCATGCCGAGAAGGGGGCGCAGCACGGAGTCCGACAGGAACCGCTTCGCCTTCGCGGCGGCGCCGCCGGCCTGCGGGCGCGAGTGCGCGAACGCCGTGAACGCGGCGTCGCCGAAGTCGATCATGTTTATGAAGTGGTGGGCCGGCCTTCCGAAGTCCATGATGCACGCCGCCGAAATGCAGACGTCGGCTTTTTCCGCGAGCTTCTTCAGCCGCCGGAACCTGTAGTGCGACGTCAGCGCGCCGTGCCTGCGAGGGTTGTATCCCTGCGGCGCGACCTGCACGATTTCGAAGGCCGACCGGTCTATGCCCAGTCCGCCGCCGAACGCTTCGCAGGACCTGCCGAAGTTGGACGCCATGTCCACCGCCACCGTGAGGCGGCATTTCCCCTGGAGCTCCGAAATGAACGAGAGCGGCAGGTACTCCCCGCCGCCGAGTGCGAAGCTGAAGCTGTAGTACAGAACGACGTTCTTCATCGCCGCTCCGCCGCTTCCGCGCCGCGCCTGGCGCGCGCCATGCGGAAATAAGCCTTGAAAAAGAGTTCCGCCGCCCCGCGCAGCGCCTTGCGCCGCACGAACGCGCGCACCCACCAGGCGGCGATGCGCTTCGTGCGGGACATCGGGCGCACGAGGGCGTCGAAGCCGCCGAAGCCGTCCGCGAAGAGGATGCCGAGCGTTTCGGCGCGGCGCGCGCGCGGGATTTCGCGGATCGATTCCGGCGAGAACCAGAACCAGAATATCCAGCCCGTCCACTTGCGCCCCCACACCGCGGATATCCTGCGGTCGAACCCAGGCTCCGCCGAGACTTTCTCGTGGAAGGCGAGAAGCGAACGGATGATGACCGCCCAGTCGCCGTGGAAATATCCGCGGCCTTTCGCGGACGAGCCGACGGCGTTCCGCCTGATGCGGTAGATGTAGAAAGGTTCGTGCAGCGGCGCGACGCGCTTCGCGAGATACAGCGCGCGCGGCGAGAATTCGCTGTCCTGCCGGCGCAGGCCTTTGATGCATTCCAGGCCGTTTTCCGCGAGGAACGCCCTGCGGAAGACAGTCATCTGGAGCATCGGGCAGACGTCCGCGGTGAAGCCTTCCGTCATCAGAACCGCTTCTGGGCCGGACAGCTCGCCCGCGAAATCCGCCGGATAGTTGTCGCGCACGCCCTCGTCCGCGCCGGCCACGTCGTCGCGCACCTGGATGGCGCATGGGTAGAGGTCCGCGCCGGGGCGGGCGGCGATCATGTCGTGCAGGCGCCGAAGCGAGTCTTCGGCTATCGTGTCGTCGCCGTCGAGGAATATCACGTATTCGCCGCAGGCCATGCCCGTGCCGGTGTTGCGCGAGGCCGAGCACGACCCCGAACGAGGCCCCGTGAAGACCTTGATGCGCGGGTCTTTCGCCGCGTATTCGCGGGCGATCTTCTCGGTGTCGTCTTTCGACGTTTCCACGCCGAGAAGGCATTCCCACGAGGAGAACGCCTGGCCGAGGACCGAGTCGAGGCATTCGCGCAGATACGGCGCGACGTCGCAGCAGGGGACTATGATCGAGAAGAATGGCTTCATCGCCGTGCCTCCATGGTTCCTTCTCCCGCGATTTCCGCCAGAAGCGCGCGCTGGCGCCCGGCGGCGAGCATCAGCGGGAGCATGCAGTCCCCGGCGGGGGCGAGGCTCGCGAACCTGTGGTATATCAGTATGTTCTTCGTCCGCGGCATTTCATTTCCCGTATATTTCCCTGAATCTCGCGGCCGCGCCCTTGCGGTGGACGATCTGGAGCATTTCCATGTCCCAGTTGTGATTCCCTTCTATCAGCACCGGGCCGTCCGGCGTCACCGCCACGTCCCACCCCACGGTCCGGAGCGACGGGAACAGCCTGTGCGCGGACATCGCGAGACCGGCGGCTTCCCTGTAGAACGGGATTTCCCTGCCGAGAAACGGAATGTGCGAGTCGGGGTGCTCCTCCATCTTGGAGTAGCGCCATTCCCTGTCGTGCGTGTAGCCGAACCGCATCAGCCTGCCGTCCTCGCCGATCCCGACCCCGATGCCGCCTTTCGCGAAATTGTCCACGGCGGCGCCGGCGCGCCCGATGCGCAGCATCCCAGGATCCCAAAGCCCAAGCGCGCCGCTGCGGGTCCGGCACGTCACGATCCGCAGCGTGTTCAGCGACGAAGGGTTGAACGCCTTTATGTCCGCATGGTTTTCCACGACCGGCTGGAAGATGAAGTCCGCCTTGGCCGCCAGCGCATCCAGATCCACGGGTGCGTCGCCGTCGAAGAACTTCCCGTCCCGCACCTCGACCATGAACGTTCCCGTGCCGCACAGCTCGCCGGCGGGCTTGGCGAAAAAGCGCGGCATCTTGCGCAGCCCGCCGCCGGAAAAGTCGTACAGCCTGCCCGCGACGCTGTGCGCGAGCACCGGCACGGTCTCGATCCCGTGTCGCGAAAGATGGCTCCAGAAAAGGTATTTGTCCTGCAGCAGCGGAACCTGCGTGTCGCCGGCCGCCACCACTTCCTCGAACGGGCTGGCGCTGCGCCCGGCGGCGTCCAGCGTCTTGCAGAGATGGCGGATCCATGCGTACTGGCTCTTGAATCCGCCGATATCCGCGCCTTTCAAGTCCAGCCCGAAGCCGTCGTACGCCACGCACGGCGCGCCGTCGCGCAGGTAGATGCGCAGGTTGTCCGCGAGCCTGCGCAGCGCCGTCTTGCGCGGCTCCCCGGGGTAGACGGACGGATGGCGCAGGATCGAAGGTATCGTGCGCCCCAGGTGCCAGCGCAGCATCCTTATTGCGTTCAAGAATCCCCGTGCCTTCATCCGTAAATCTCCTTCAGCCGGGCCGCCGACCCCTTGTGGTGCACGACCTGCAGCATTTCGATGTCCCAGTCGTGGTTGCCTTCCACAAGGACCGGGCCGTCCGGCGTCACCGCCACGTCCCATCCCACGGTCAGAAGCCGCGGGAAAAGCGCGTGCGCCTGCATGGCGAGCCGGACCGACTCCGCGTAGAACGGCACCGGGCGCCCTTCGAACGCGACATTCGAGTCGGGATGCCGCTCCGCCTTTGCGTAGTTCAAGTCCCTGTCGTGGGAATAGCCGTATTTCTTAAGCCTGCCGGATTCGTCGATTCCGACCCCGATGCCGCCTTTCGCGAAATTGTCCACGCTGGCGTCCGCGCGCCCGATGCGCATCATTCCGGGGTCCCACAGCTCGAGCGAGCCGTCCCTGCGGCGGCAGGTCACGAGCCTGAGCGTGTTGAGGCTGGACGGGTTTATCTCCTTTATGTCCGCGTGGTTCTCGATTACGGGCTGGAAGATGAAGTCGTCACCGCCCGCGATCATTTCGTCGATGGACGTCTTGTGCCCGTCCACGGTGAAATCGCCGCCCTTCACGACGACGATGCTGGCCTTGCTTCCGCAGTTCGCCGCGACGGGTTTTACGAAGAATCGCTCGAGATTTCGCAGTTTCGGCAGGGCCTCTTCGCCTTTGACGAGCTTCCCGCCGACGGTGTGCGCGAGAATCGGCACGGCCGGCACGCCGTGCCTGTCCATGAAGCTCCAGAAGCAGAACTTGTCCTGCAGGATCAGCGCGGGGCACGTGCCTATGTGCGTGAGCTTCTGCATCGGCGTGGCCGTCTCCATGCCGTCCTCGGTCAGGTGGCGGAGAAGGAAGCGTATCCACGCCACGTTGCCGACAAAGTCGCCGATTCCGCGCCCTTTCACGTCCAGGCCCAGCCCGTCGTACGCCGCGCACGGCGCGCCGTCGCGCATGTAGATGCGGAGGTTGTCGGCGAGGCGGCGCAGTTTCGACTTCCGCGGCAGTTCGGGATACGTCGACGTGTGGCGCAGGATCGTCGGGATTGTGTGCCCGAGGTGCCAGCGGAGGAACCGCAGGGAGCTGCCGAGCCGGGCCGCCGCCTTCCGCAGCCTTCCCGGCCGCGGGCCGCCCGCCGCGCCGGCGTTGTCGTGGTTGTTCAAGTCAGTCACCTCTTGCGCGGCCGGCCGCCGCGCGGTATTCATCTTCCGCGGTATTCGCGGTACCATTTCGCGAAGACGGGGATGCCTTCGCGGATCGACGTCTTCGGCTCGTAGCCCACCGCCCTGCGCAGCTTCTCCACGCTCGCCCAGGTGGCCGGCACGTCGCCGGGCTGCATCGGCAGCATTTCGAGCTTCGGCTCCACGCCCAGCGCGGAGGCGAGGACTTCTATCACGTCCATCAGCCGCTCGCTGCGGTGGTTGCCTATGTTGAAGATGTCGTACGCGGGCAGGCCGTCCGCCTCCACCGTGCGCACGATGCCGTCCACTATGTCGTCCACGTACGTGAAGTCGCGCTTCATGTCGCCGTTGTTGAACACCTTCAGCGGCCTGCCGTCGAGCATGGCCCCCGCGAAAAGCGACAGCGCCATGTCCGGCCTGTACCACGCGCCGTACACCGTGAAGAACCGCAGCCCGATCGTCTGCATCCCGTAAAGGTGCGAGTACGTGCAGGCCATCAGCTCGTCGGCCTTCTTCGTGGCGGCGTACAGGCTCACCGGCGAATCCACGCGGTCAGACTCCTCGAACGGCATCTTCGTGTTGCCGCCGTAGACGGATGAAGACGACGCGAACACGAGTTTCGGCCTGCCCGGCGCGTGCCGGCAGCATTCCAGGATGTTCAGGAACCCTTCCACGTTCGTCTTCTGGTACGCGAAGGGATTCGTTATGGAATAGCGCACGCCTGGCTGCGCGGCGAGGTTCAGCACGGCGTCGGGTTTTTCCTCCGCGAACGCGGCCTGCATCGCCGCGAGGTCGCAGATGTCCGCTTCGCGCAGGGTGTAGCGCGGGGTCCCGGCGAGAAGAGCCGCGCGGTCGCGCTTCAGCTTCACGTCGTAGTAGTCGCAGAAGTTGTCGACGCCCGCGACCTCCCAGCCGCGCCGCAGGAACTCCCGCGCCGCGTGGAACCCTATGAATCCGGCCGAGCCGGTGATCAGAATTTTCATTGCAGCCGTTTGCCTTCCGTCGCAGGCGGCGCGGGCCGCCTGCGGCGCCGCTTCTCCCGGACGCGGGGTATTTTACCAAAGCGGGGCCGAACGCGCAACGCGCGCGACGGGTTGCCGCCGCGCCGGAACCGTGCTATAATTCCGCGCATGAAACGGAAGAACGGAAAAGACGACAGCGCCGTGGCGGCGGCGTACCTGCGCCGCGCCCTGGCTTCAAACGTGTACGACGTGGCGATCGAAACGCCTGTGGACAGGGCCGCGGCCCTGTCCGGGCGCACGGGCTGCGAGATGTTGCTGAAACGCGAAGACCTGCAGCCGGTCCACTCGTTCAAGTTGCGCGGCGCGTACTGCAAGATGTCGTCGCTGCCTAAAAGCGCGCTCGCCGCCGGAGTCCTGGCGGCCAGCGCAGGAAACCACGCGCAAGGCGTCGCGCTGGCCGCGAAAAGGCTCGGCTGCGAGGCCACGATCGTGATGCCGGTCACCACGCCCGACATCAAGGTGGCCGCCGTGCGCGCGCTCGGCGCGAAAATCGTGCTTTCCGGCGACAGCTACTCCGACTGCGCCGTGGAGGCGAAACGCATCGAGAAGGAGTCCGGCCTTCTGTTCATACCGCCATACGACGACCCGGACGTCATCGCCGGGCAGGGCACCGTCGCCCTCGAGATCATGCGCCAGTGCAGGGGCCCGGTCGACGCGATATTCGTCCCCGTGGGCGGCGGCGGCCTGGCCGCGGGCGTGGCCGCGGTGGCCAAGGCCATCCGCCCGGACGTGAAGGTGTTCGGCGTGGAGCCGGACGACAGCGACTGCATGAGGCGCTCGCTGCGCGCCGGCAGGCGCGTGGAGCTTGCGGAAGTGGGCCTGTTCGCCGACGGCGTGGCCGTGAAGAAGCCCGGCAAGATCACCTTCGACCTGTGCAGGCGGTTCCTCGACGGGATCGTGCTCGTGGGCACCGACGAGACGTGCGCCGCGATCAAGGACGGCTTCGAGGCCACCCGCGCGGTGTTCGAGCCGGCCGGCGCGCTCGCCGTGGCCGCCGCGAAGAAATACGCCGCCCGCCCGTCGCGCAGGCGGCGCGAGACGTACGTGTGCGTGGTCTCCGGCGCGAACATGAACTTCGACCGCATCCGCTTCGTGTCCGAGCAGACCGAGACGGGCGAGGGGCGCGAGGCCGTCTTCGACTGCGCGATTCCCGAGGAGCCGGGCGCCTTCAAGCGCTTCATCGCCATGCTGGGCCGCCGCAACGTGACCGAGTTCAACTACCGCCGCGCCGGCGCCGGCGACGCGCACGTGTTCGTGGGGCTGGCCGTGGACGGGCCGAAGGAGTCCGCCTCGCTGGCCGCCGCCCTGCGCGCAAAAGGCGTGCCCACCGTGGACCTGTCCGGCGACCCGGTGGCCAAAGAGCACATCCGTTTCATGGTGGGCGGCTGCGCGCGCGGCCTGAAGCACGAGCGCGTGTTCGCGTTCCGCTTCCCCGAGCGCCCGGGCGCGCTCAGGGACTTCCTCGAAAAGACCGGCGGCCGGTGGGACATCACGCTGTTCCACTACCGCAGCCACGGGTCGGACCAGGGGCGTGTGCTGTGCGGCTTCCTCGTCCCGCCCGCAGAAAGCGCCGCTTTCGCGCGCGTGCTCGACGAAATCGGATACCTGCACCGCGAGGTCACTTCCGACCCCGCGTACAGGCACTTCCTCGGGCGCGACGGCTGACGCCGCGCCCGCCGGCCGACTTTTTGACTTCCAGTTTGGCGCGGAATGGTGTAACCTTAATGCGCTTCGCCAAGGGGGCGGAAGCGACAACGCACTGGAGAACTCCATGGAAAAGATCACAGGACTCATCGACGCGCCGTTCACGCCTTTCACGCCTTCGGGCGAGGTGGACCTCGCTCCGATTCCGCGCTACGCCGCGATGCTCGCCAAGAACGGCCTCAAGGGCGTGTTCATAAACGGCTCGTCCGGCGAAGGCTACATGCTCACCGACGAAGAGCGCATCGCGCTCGCCGAAGCGTGGATGAAGGCCGCGCCCGCCGGCTTCAAGGTCATCGTCCACGTCGGCTCGTGCTGCGCCAGGGCGAGCCGCAGACTCGCCGAGCACGCGCAGTCCATCGGCGCCTGGGGCATCGGCGCGATGGCCACGCCGTTCCCGAAGATCGGCCGCATCGAGGAACTCGCCAAATACTGCGAGGAGATCGCCTGCGGCGCGCCGGACCTTCCTTTCTACTACTACCACATCCCGGCGTTCAACGGCGCCTTCCTGCCGATGCTCGACCTGCTGAAGGCCGTCGACGGGCGCATCCCCAACTTCGCGGGAATCAAGTACACCTTCGAATCCCTGTACGAATACAACCAGTGCCGCCTGTACAAGAACGGCAGGTTCGACATGCTGCACGGCCAGGACGAGACGATCCTGCCGTCGCTCGCCATGGGCGGCGCGCAGGGCGGCATCGGCGGCACCACCAACTACAACGGCCGCTGCCTCGTGGGCATCATCGACGCATGGAAGGCCGGCGACCTGGAAAAGGCCCGCGAGCTCCAGAACTACGCCCAGGAGGTCATCAACGTGATCTGCCGCTTCCGCGGCAACATCGTGGGCGGCAAGCGCATCATGAAGCTCATCGGACTGGACCTCGGGCCCAACCGCACCCCGTTCCGCACCGTGGAGCCCGCCGAAGAGGCCGAACTGCGCAGGCAGCTCGAGGAAATCGACTTCTTCAACCGCTGCAACGTGTTCTGAGCCGATGGACGCCAAATCCTACCTTTCCGCCTGGCGCGGCCTCTACAGGGACGACCTCGTGGACGGCATCCTGCCGTTCTGGATGGAACACGGCTTCGACCGCGAACACGGCGGCGTGTATACGTGCCTCGACCGCGACGGCACGGTGATCGACACCACAAAGTCGGTGTGGTTCCAGGGCCGCTTCGCGTTCATCCTGCCCTACGCGTGCAACACCGTGGAGCGGCGCGCGGAGTGGATAGACGCCGCACGCGCCACCATCGCGTTCTCCGACGCGCACTGCTACGATTCCCGCGGCAGGATGTATTTCGAGGTCGCCGGCGACGGCACGCCCCTGCGCATGCGCCGCTACGTGTTCTCGGAATGCTTCGCCTGCATGGCCAAGGCCGAATTCGCCAAGGCCACGGGGGAGGAGCGCTTCGCGCACGAGGCGCTGGAACTGTTCCGCCGCCTGCGGAAGTTCATCGCCGCCGGCGAGGAATTCATGCCCGCGAAGTACGAGCCCGCCCTCGCCACGCGCGGACATTCGCTCACGATGATGATGATCAACGTGGCTCTGCGCGTGAAACAGGTCGCCGAAGACCCGGAGCTCGACGCCCAGATCGCAGAGTCCGTCGACGAGCTGGCCAACCATTTCGTGCATCCCGAGTTCAAGGCGCTGCTCGAAACCGTCGGCCCGCGCGGCGAGTTCATCGACACCATCGCCGGCCGCACCATCAACCCCGGCCACTGCATCGAGACCGCATGGTTCCTTCTCGAGGCCGCCGAGGCCACGGGCCGCGCCGACGTGCGCGACCTCGCGCTCCGGATCCTCGACTGGTCCTGGGAATGGGGCTGGGACAGGGAGTACGGCGGCGTTACGAGCTTCAAGGACTGCCGCAACCTTCCGCCCCAGTGCTACGAACAGGATATGAAGTTCTGGTGGCCCCACTGCGAGACGATCATCGCGTCGCTCTACGCCTACAAGACCACACGCGACGAAAAATACCTGCGGATGCACCGCCTCGTGTCGGACTGGACCTACTCGCATTTCCCAGACCCGGAATACGGCGAATGGTACGGCTACCTGCACCGCGACGGCACCGTGGCGCAGCCCGCCAAGGGCAACCTGTTCAAAGGCCCGTTCCACATACCGCGCATGATGGCGAAGTCCTACGCCCTGTGCGGCGAAATACTCGGCTCGTGACACCCGCGCGGGCCGGACTGGGCGCGCCCCGTCCGGCCCGCGCCGCACAACGGAGAGAATCGACCATGAAAAAAACGCTGCTGGCCGCGATATCGCTCGCGTCCCTCGCCGCGGCTTCCGCCTCCACGCCCGTGGCCATGGACTGGCGCAAGCCCGAAACCGCGCCTTTCAAGGCCGCCCGACCGTTCCACGGGTTCTTCGGCGACGGCTCGTTCGCCATCGCCGGCGGCAGCGACTTCGGGCCGTCCGGCAAGACCATCCTCTCCGGAATCGCCGTGCGCGCGAAGGACGGCTCGTGGCGCCAGGGCGCCCCCCTGGCGTCCCCCGCCGCCGAGGGCGTGAGCGCGTCCGTGCCGGGCGGCCTGTTCTGCGCCGGCGGCACGAGCGACGGCACCAACTCCCTGTCCGCCGCTTTCCTGCTGAAAGAAGACCTGTCGACGGAGCCGCTGCCGGACCTCCCCGAACCGGTCCGCATGGGCGCCGCCGCCGCGGACGGAAACGCCGTCTACGTAGTTTCCTCGGACAAGGTGTTCAAGCTCGACCTTTCGCCCGCGGACAAATCGGAGCGCAAATGGACCCTGGCCGGCGAAATCCCCGGCCCCGCCCGCAGCCAGCACGTCGCCGCGATCCAGAACGGCGACCAGAAGGAAAAGGTCCTTGTCGTGTTCGGCGGGTTCGACGCCGCCACTGGAGAACCCCTCCACGACGGCTTCGCCCTGGTCCTTTCCGCTGTCGGCAACGAAAAGGCCATGGGCCTTGAAAGCGCCTGGCGCAGGCTCGGCCCGCTCCCGCCGGATACCACTACCATCGGCGCGGCCTTCCTCCCTTCGGGGCACCAGCACATACTGCTCGTCGGCGGCTACGGCGAACAGGGCTGGAAAAACAAGGTCCGCGCGGACAGCCTCGCCAAGGCCCCTTCGCGGACCGCCGCCGAACAGGCGTTCGTGGACGAATGGAAGCCGTGCACGAAACCCGAGAAACTCGGATGGCAGCGCAACATCCTCGCGTACAACGCCGTCACCGACGCATGGTGCGTCTACGGCGAACTGCCGCCGGACGTCGAGCCGCGCTGCGGCGCGGCCGCCGCGCTGAAGACCGGCAAGACGCCCGAAGAATGCATGCTCCTGATAGCGGGCGGCGAAACCGCCCCCGAAAAGCGCACGGACGCCGTGTCGTGCGCGTCTTTCCGCAAGACGGGCAAGTTCGGCGCCGCCGCATGGGCGGTCGTGGGCGTGTACGCCCTCCTCATGGCCGGCATGGCCTGCCTGTTCATTTTCAAGAAAAAGGACGAGAACGACTACTTCCGCGGCGGAAACCGCATCCCGTGGTACGTCGCCGGAATGTCCATCTTCGCCACCATGCTTTCTTCGATAACGTTCATCGCGATACCGACCCAGGCCTACCTGCAGGACTGGCGCTACTTCGTGATGGCGTTCTTCATAATCGGCATGGCCCCCGTCGCCATCTGCTACTACCTGCCGTTCTTCTGCCGCCTCGGCATAACTTCCGCGTACGAATATCTCGAAAAGCGCTTCAACCTCGGCGTGCGCCTCTTCGGCTCCGCCGCGTTCATCGTGTTCATGGTCTGCCGCGTCGCGGTCGTCACGCTCCTCCCCGCCATCGCGCTCAACGCCGTCACCGGCGTCTCGATCGACGCGTGCATCCTCATCTGCGGCGTCCTCACGATGGTGTACTGCTCGCTCGGCGGCCTCGAAGCCGTGATATGGAGCGACTTCGTGCAGGGAATCGTCCTGATGGGCGGCGCCGTCTCCGTGCTCGTTCTCCTGATAGCGAAGACCGGCCCCGCCGGCGCGCACTTCTCCACGTTCTGGGACATCGCGGAATCCTCCGGCAAGACCCGCATGTGGGACTTCCGGCCCCTCCTCACGCAGCCTGTCTTCTGGGTCGTGGCCGTGCAGGGCCTCATTTCCAACCTTTCGTCCTACACGAGCGACCAGTGCGTCATCCAGCGGTACATCGCCACGCCCGACGAAAACGCCACCCGGCGCTCGCTCTGGTTCAACGGCTGCATGAGCGTCTTCGCCCAGGTCGTGTTCTACGGGATCGGCATCGCCCTCTTCGCGTTCTACAAGGCCAACCCCGCGGCGATGGACGTCACTATGCAGAAGGGCGACTCCGTACTCCCCACCTTCATGGCCACCGAAATGCCCCCGTGGCTCGCCGGCCTCGTGATAGCGGCCGTGTTCGCCGCCACGATATCCACGCTTTCTGCCAACCTCTCGTCCGCGTCCACCGCCATCGTCACGGACTTCATAAAACGCTTCCGCCCCGGCATCGGCGGCAAGGCGCAGATACGCTGCGGCCAGATCTGCACGTACGTCGTAGGCGTCATCGGCATATCCGCCGCGCTCTTCCTCGCGGGGCAGGAGTCCAACGCGCTCTTCGACAACTTCAACAAGTACATCGCCATGCTCACAGCCGGCCTCACCGGACTGTTCTTCATGGGCGTGTTCATGCCGCGCATACGCGGCGGCGCCGCCGTCATGGGCCTCGCGGCGAACTACCTCGTCTGCTTCAGCTGCGAACTGTCGGGATGCGACGTCTTCGGGCTGAAGTTCCACCCCTTCCTGCTCGGCGGAATCGGGCTCGTCTGCTGCGTGGCCGTGGCGTGGGCCGCATCGTTCTTCCTGAAGGGCGACGGCTCGTCCCTCGCCGGCCTCACGCTGAAATCCCCCCCGGCCGGCAGGCCGCGGGCCGGAGGGAAGGATGCTTAGGATCTCCGGCGGAGAATGGCGCGGGCGCATCCTGCGCACGCCGCGCGGCGACGCCGTGCGCCCCACCCAGGAGCGCGTGCGCGAGGCGCTGTTCTCCATGCTCCGGAACGACATCGCCGGCGCGTCGGTGCTGGACCTCTATTCCGGCAGCGGCGCCGTGGGCCTGGAGGCGCTCTCCCGCGGCGCGGCCCGCGCCACGTTCGTCGACTGCGCCGGCCCGCACCTCGCCGTCCTCCGCCGCAACGCCGCGGACCTGGGCGCCGCCGGCCGCTGCTCCACCGTCCTGGCCGACGCCTCGCGCTGGGTCGCGTCCGCCGGCCGCGGCTCGCGCTTCGATTTCGCCTTCGCCGACCCGCCATACGCGCTCGGCCGCGAACGGCGCTTCGCCGGCCTCCTCGAAGCGCTCGCCGCCGGCGACGTCGTCCGCCCCGGCGGACTCTTCGCCGCAGAAATGCAGTCGGACCAGTCGCCCGACGAAGCCGCCGGATGGACCGTCTGCCGCGACAGGCGCTACGGCCACGCGAGAATTGCCATTTACGTCCGCGCGTCCGCGGACGGAGAGGAAAAGACCGAAGATGATGAATGACAGGGCTGTCGTCTACCCGGGGACTTTCGACCCCATGACGCTTGGGCATTTCGACCTCATATCCCGCGCGTCGCCGCTCTACGACAAGGTCGTCGTGGCCGTCGCCGCCTCGTCCCGCAAGGCCGGCGCGCTCTTCTCGTGCGAGGAGCGCATGGACATGATCCGGCGCGACGTCGCCGCCGCCGGCTTCTCCAACGTGGAGATCGCCCCGCTCGACTGCCTGCTCGTCGACTTCTGCAAAACGCGCGGCATACGCACCGTCATCCGCGGCGTGCGCGTCTACTCCGATTTCGAATACGAGTTCCAGATGGCGCTCACGAACAAGAAGCTCTGGCCGCGGCTCGAGACGATATTCATGATGCCGAACGAGAACTACGCCTACGTCTCGTCGTCCACCGTCCGCGAGATATTCCGCTACGGCGGCGACACCTCCGCGCTCGTCCCGCCCGCCGTGGAACAGGCCCTGCGCCGCAAATCCGCCGGAGCGGGGGAGGGGAAATGAACGAGAAGCTCTTCAGGGAGGCGGTCGAAAGCGGCCGCGTTGCGATAGACGTCGCGCGGCTCGGCCCGGACGGCGCCGCGCTTTCCGGCGAAACGTTCGAGATGTCCGACCTCGGCTCGCGCTTCATCCGCCCGAAGGGCGGCATCCGCTACGACCTCGAAGCCGTGCCGATGGGCGGCGAGCTTCTCCTGCGCGGCTCGCTCTCCGCCGTGTTCGAGGCCGAATGCGCCCGCTGCAACAGGCGGTTCGACCTCGTCGTGGAAGTTCCGGAATACGCTGAATCGTTCGAGATCGCTGAAGCGGAGGAATGGATCGACGTCACGGATTCCCTGCGCGAGGAGATCCTGCTGGAGATCCCGAACTTCCCGGTACACGACGAAGACTGCAAAGGGCTGTGCCCGAAATGCGGCGCCGACCTCAACGACGGCCCGTGCGGCTGCCCGCGGGACGGCGGCGACGGCCGCTGGTCGGTCCTCGACGCCCTTTCTTCGAAATAGCCCCGCCCGCCCGCGCCCCCAAGCGCCGCGGAATCAGACCGGCGCGGCCGGAACGCACGCGTCCGCGGCGGAAAGGCGCCCTTCCACGGCGCGCGCCGCAGCAAGCCCCGCGGCTTCGCCCATCTGGTTGCAGTTCACCATCACGCGCAATGCGCCGTAGGCGTCCCTCTCGCAGTCGATCATGCGCCCGGCGGCGATGATGTTCTCCGACCCTTTAGGGACGAGGGCGCGATAGGGGATTTCATACCACGTGGCGGTCTTTTCGCCTTTCGGCAGCCACCTTCCCTTCACGTGTTTCATGGATCCGTCCGGCCTTGCCGTCGTGCGTACCTCCGTCCCGTCCAGGTACCGGAAGGTGATTCCGGTCCCTTCGTGGATGTCCACCCTGTAGCTCCCGCGCGCGATCGCATCGCCGAAGCGCCGGCCTCTCAAGACGTCGTCCGCCGTCACGCGGTAGAGCGCGTCGATGTGGCACGATTCGCGCAGGCCCATCGCCGGGGCTATCGCCGCTATGGCGATTCCGGGGCCGCCTTTCTTCGGCGGATACATGCGGTTCGCCGCGTCGACTATCGCGGCTATCTGCCTCCGGGCCTCGATTTCGCCGCGCGTCAGATCGTCGGCGTCCGACGGATCGCAGTCCTTCACGCGCGTCGCCGCGATGAAATCGAGCGACGGGCATCCGATGACTTTGGCCGTCCATCCGAAGCCGTGCTCCAGGCCGGCGCCGCCCTTCCCGCGGAGAATGCGCGAAAGATCGAATCTGCCGTACGCGCGCCGCGCCGCGTCCACGCCCGAAAGAAGCGCGCAAGTCGTATGCGCCTGCAGATCGGCGCGTTTCCGCCGCCATACGCCGAGCCCGGCGCGCCGGATGAAATCGGCGTCCCCCGTCGCGTCGACGAAGAATTTCGCCGCAATCAGCCTGCGCCCGGTCTTGTCCTCGATCACGGCGTGGGTGGCGCGCCCGGCGCCTGAGAGCTTCGCGTCGACGACCCGCGCGTGGAGGAAAGGACGTATCGTCCCGTGCCGCGACACCAGATCGTCGAGTGCGAGCGTCAGCGCGCTCGTGTTCAGATATACTCCGGCGCTCGGATTGCCGCGTTTCTCGAGCACGGCCTCGCGCCGGGCGAGAAGTCTGCTCTGTATTTCCTCGGTCAGGCCGCCTATGATTTTCTTTTCGCCCGCAGTGTCGTACAGCGAATGCCATATAGGGACGAATCCGGCGGTGGCCGTGCCCCCGAAGAACCCGTTGTTCTCCACGAGGGCGACTCTCATTCCGCGTTCGGCCGCTCTCACGGCTGCGAAGACCCCTGTGCAGCTGCCGCCGAGGACGCATACGTCGAACTCGCCGGCTGGAATCTCCTTCCGCGCGCCGCCGGAAGCCGGAACGCCGTCTCCGGCGCGCCCGGATCCTTGGGCGGCGAAAGCGGCGAAAGCGCCCATGCCCGCCCCGAAAAACGCTCTTCTCGTAATCATAGTGCAATCCCCCTCTTCGATTGTTTATGGCCGAGTGCCGTCGGCGCGTAATTATACTAAAATCCGCCATGCGGCGGCAAACCGCCCACCCGGTTTTCCACACATTCTATTCCACGACCGATTCCGCCAAGTCCACCCAAAACCATCCGCGCCGCAAATTCTCCCCATCCCCCCCCTAATCAAATCCCTGCGCACCGCAAGTTCTCCATGTTCTCCATGTTCTACACGGCCGATTTCTCCAAGTCAAACCAAATTCATCCGCACCGCAATCTCACTGCGTCAAAATGTCGCAGCACCCGGAAATAAATGGCTCTTCAAAGTTTTTTGTGGAAGGCGCGGCGCTACGCGCGACCACGAACCCAGGCGCGGCGAAGGATCGGCGCTGCCGATCCGGCGGAGACTTGCC
>CADCBS010000050.1 GCA_902799715.1 uncultured bacterium
CCGCCCGCCACAGGGCCGCGGCCCGCGGCCGGCGGCGCGCGGCTCCCCTCGCACGTGCTGGTGGTGGACGATTCGCCCATAAACAGGAAAGTGATCACGGCCTTCCTGAAAAAGGCCGGCGTCGTGCGCGTGGACCATGCGGGCGACGGCGCGGAGGCGCTGGCGGCGCTCGACGCGGCCGTGAAGGCGGGCGACCCGCACGATTACGTCTTCTCCGATTTCTGGATGCCGGTGACGAACGGCCTAGAACTCGTCGAAAAACTCCGCGCGGATCCGAGGTTCGCCGGCCTGCCCGTCTACGCCGTCACGGCCGACGCGGAGTTCCTGCGCGACGGGAAGAGCAGGCTTTTCACGAGCATAATCCTGAAGCCGATATCGTACGGCAAGCTGATCGAAGCGTTCGAAAGCGCGATGGGGTGAAACAGGCATGGAGAACGGAAACGCAGGCAGGACGCCCGCTCTCAAGCGGAACATTTCCCCGTTCGGGGCGTGGGGGCTTTCGTTCGGATTCGCCGTAGGGTGGGGCGCGTTCGTGATGCCCGGCGCGGAGTTCCTTCCCGGCGCCGGCCCGCTGGGGACGGTCCTCGGCATTCTCGCGGGCGCGCTCGCGATGGCGGTGGTCGGCTGGAACTACCACAGGATGACGAACGAATTCCCCGGCCCGTCGGGCGCGTGCCTCTTCGCCGCCAGGGCGTTCGGGGCGGACTACGGCTTCCTCACGGCGTGGTCGCTTTCGCTCGCCTACATGGCGATCCTGTGGGCGAACGCGACGGCGCTCGTGCTGCTGGCCCGCCACATGTTCGGCGACGTCCTGCAGTTCGGCTGGCACGACACGCTCGCCGGGTTCGACATCTATCTCGGCGAAGTGCTGCTTTCGGTGGCGGTGATGGTCGCGGCGGGGCTTGTGTGCCTTTGGGGGAAGCGCCTCGCGTGGCGTGTGCAGGCCGTCCTCGCCGCGGCCATGCTCGCGGCGGCCGCGATCTGCTTTTTCGCCGCGCTCGCGCACAACACCGGCGGCGTGGCGGCCATGGCGCCTGCGTTCGCCCCCGGCGGCGGCGGGCGCTTCGCGCAGGTGCTGCGCATCGTGGCGATGATGCCCTGGGCGTTCGTCGGCTTCGAGGCCGTGTCGCATTCGTCGGGCGAGTTCCGCTTCCCGGCCAAGAAGCTGTGGCGGATACTGCTCGCCTCGATCGCGGCGGCCGTGGCGATGTACGCGATGCTCGCCGCGATGCCGGCCCTCGCGCGCCCGGAGGGATGCGCCACGTGGCCGGACTACATCAAGGTGAAAAGCGGGCTTTCGGGGCTCGATTCCATTTCGACGTTCGCGGCGGCGCGCGTCTCGCTCGGGAAGGCGGGCGTGGCGGCCATGGGCGCGGCGATGTTCGGCAGGCTCGGCGAGACCGGGCTGTCGTTCGCGGACAACGGACGCGAGGCGCTGGAGATGCTGTCCGCGCCGGACGCGCCGCGGTTCGACCTGGTGCTCACCGACGCGTGGATGCCGGAAATGACGGGCATGGAACTCGTCTCGGCTATACGCGCCGATCCCGCCATCTCCAAGACGCCGGTGTACCTTTTCACCGCAGAGGTGGAAATGAAAGACACCTTCGCCGCCGCCGGCTTCGACGGCATGCTTCTGAAACCCGCAAATCTCCAATCGCTGAGGAAACTGCTCAAATGAAAAAAACGCTGCTCGCCGTCGCGGCCGCCGCCGCATTCGCGGCATCCGCGGAAAACGCCGCCGCCCCGAAACCGCGTCAGGAAGAAGGGCAAGACTCTCTTGCGGCGGAACTCGCCCGGAGAATCTCTTTCAGCGCATACGCCGACGTGGAGACCGCGTATCTCTGCCGGGGGCGGATATACGACACGAGGCCGTTTGCGGCGCAGTCGGCGTCCTTCGCCGCGGACGTGAATCCGGCGGGCATCCTCGAAACGTCCGTCTGGACGTATTCGCCGATGTCGCACGACGGCTTCACCGGGGGTGTCAGCCGCTACGCGTACGCCGAAATCGACTATCTTCTCAGGTACTACTACGACATCGACATCGCCGAAGGCTGGCGGCTCAGGAACGGCCTCGGCAGGCAGTGGGTCACGAACCCCGGCTTCCGCGGCGGGCACACGGTCTGCGACTGGCAGGCGCTGCAGATCCTCAAGACGCCGTGGATCACGCCGTACTGGCGGCTCAGGGTGATCCGCCGTCCGTTCGAGGAAACGTACTGGGTGGCGGGCGTGAAGCGCTCGTTCGACCTTGTGGACAATCTGGCGCTCACCGTGGATTTCTACGGCGACCTCGGCGACAGGCGCCATTTCATGAACATCTACCATGCCGAAAGTTCCGGCGGCTGGCGCGGCGGGCTCCAGGCGCTGAGCCTCGTGTTCAGGCTCGACTACAAGCTGACGGAGCATGTGGGCCTGTACGGGTTCGTAGGGCAGTTCGGCGTCGTTTCGGACAAGGCGCGCGGAGCGGTGAAGGCCGCGAGCGGGCCGGAGGCGCGGCGCGACCTCACGTTCGGCGGCGTCGGCGTGTCGGTGGATTTCTGAAAGACCGCCCCTCCCCCGCGCCCCCTCCCCCGCGCGGCTCCTTGGACCCGACGCATTTTTCCTCATTCTCCGTCTTGTCATGCGGCGGTGGATGCGGTATAATTCAACCATGATGAAAATCACAAACTTTCCGAAAGCCGCCGCGGGTGCGGTGGCGCTTGCGGCGGTCTGCGCCGCGGGCAACGCTTTCGCCGAAGTGTACGGCGACCCGCCGGACGCCATGCATGCGTGGGCGGTGCACGACTGGAACCGCCCGAAGCCGCACCGCGTCGGCTTCGACGCCAAGGGCGTCCCGTCCGACGCCGTGGTCCTTTTCGACGGCACGGAGAAGTCCTACCGCGAAAACTGGGTGTCGTCCTCCGGCGGCGCGCCGAAGTGGAAATTCGCGGACGGCGCGATCGCGTGGGTTCCGGGCCGGCGCACCGGCGGGCTGAAGACGAAAGCCGAGTTCGGCGACTGCCAGCTGCACATCGAGTTCCGCCATCCCGCGGGGATCAAGTCGAAGGGCGGCCCGCAGATGCGCGGGAATTCCGGCGTGTTCTTGATGGGCGCCGATTACGGCTACGAAGTGCAGGTGCTCGAATCGCACTTCACGTGCGAAGAGATGAAAGGCAAGCCCGGCTACGTGGACAACTACGCCGACGGGCAGGCCGGATCGGTGTACGGGCAGAATCCGCCGGCCGTGAATCCGCAGAAGAAGCCGGGCGAGTGGCAGGTATACGACATCGTGTTCCACCAGCCCGTCTTCAAGGACGGCAAGACTGTGCATCCCGGCAGCCTGACCGTTTTCATGAACGGGGTCCTCGTGCAGGACCACTGGGAGCTGGAGGGCCAGACCGAGCACAAGATGCGCACGAAGCAGAGGGTCCACGGCCCGAAGGGTCCGCTCGCGCTCCAGAACCACGGCTGCGAAGTGGAATTCCGCAACATCTGGCTGCGGCCGCTGCCGTCGCGCTGGGCGAACAAGACGCATTCCAGGATGTCGGCCGACCCGGCCGAGGTGGCGAAGCTGCGCCGCGAGACCGCGGCCGCGCTGTACGCCAAGATAGCGAACCCCGACGCGTTCGACGCCGGAACCGTGAAGGCCCTGGCCGAGGTGGTCTCGTACTCCGGCGAAGCGGTCTACAGGGAGAAACTCCTCGCCGCCGCGCGGAAATTCGACGCGTCCAAGCCAAGCGCCGCGGACAGGAAGAGCGTCAAGGCCGTCCTCGGCGTCCTCTCCCGGAGCGGGACCGTGCCCGAAGGGCTCGTAAAGTGATCCGGCGCGCGGGCGATACGCGGCGGCGGCCGCCGGGGACGCGAATGGACGCGGCAGGGAGGGCGTCCCTTGCGTGAACGGACGCCTGATGATTTCCCCGCCCGGAATACGGACGGGAAAAAGCGTGGGGATGCGGGGGATCGCCTCGCGATCCCCGGACGGTCAACGAAGACGATTCCCGCATGCGGCCGGCGAGGCCGGTAGCGGAAAAACAAAAAAGGAGCAGACAATGCAGTTCAATGCGACAAGAAGAGAGTTCCTGACCGGAATGGCCGGCGCGGCCGCGGTCGGCGCGACCGGCGGTTTCGCGTTCGGGGCGCCCAAGGGCAAGATCCGCCTCGCGGCGGTGGGCGCGTGGGGCAAGGGATTCAGCGACTGGATGCCGATGGTGCAGTCCGGCAAGGCCGAACTCGTCGCGCTGTGCGACGCCGACAAGTCGGTGCTGAAGAAGATCGCCAAAGACAAGGGCTTCAGGAAGCTCGGCATAAACCTGGGCAAGATCCCGTTCTATTCCGACTACCGCAAGCTGCTTGACGACGTGCGCAAGCTCGGCGTGCAGGCGATGACGATCTCCACGCCCGACCACGTGCACGCGCCCGTGGCGGTCCAGGCGATGAAGCAGGGCGTCCACGTGTACGTGCAGAAGCCGCTCGTGCGCACGCTGTGGGAACTCGGGTATTTCAACAAGACCGCGCGCGACAACAAAGTCGTCGTGCAGATGGGCAACCAGGGCTCCTCGCTCGATTCGATGCGCCGCTGCACCGAAGTGCTGCAGAGCGGAATCCTCGGCGACGTCACCGAAGTGCACGTGTGGACGAACCGCGCAGTGTGGCCGCAGGGCACGGGCGTGGCGGAATATGTCAAGAGCCGCGGGGCGGACGGCGACCATGTCCGCGCGGGCCTCGACTGGAACGCGTGGCTCGCCACGGCGAAGGACCGTCCGTTCCTCGACATGTATCCCGAAGGCGCCAAGGTCTACGATCCGTGGAAGCTCGGCAAGAACGTGTACCATCCGTTCACGTGGCGCGGCTTCCTCGATTTCGGCGCCGGCGCGTTCGGCGACATGGCCTGCCACACGATGAACCTTCCGTTCCGCGGCCTCGAGCTCGCCAACGTCACGAGCGCGGAGTGCATCTCGATAGCGCAGCAGAACGACGTGGCCTATCCGGCGCGCTCCGTCGTGAAGCTCTCCTACGCCGCGCGCACCGCGAAGTTCGGCCCGCAGAAGGGCAAGGCGCTTCCCGCGGTCACGCTGTTCTGGTACGACGGCTACGACGAGTCGAAGCCCGGCAAGAGCGCCAGCAAGCCCGACAAGAACCTCATGCCCAAGTGGATCGCAGAGCACGGCGAAGTGCCCAACACGGGCTGCCTGATAATCGGCACGAAGGGCCAGGTCCTGATGCAGGACGACTACGGCGCCAAGTGCGCGATCGCGCTCGACGCCGACAAGAAGTTCGTGGACGTGTTCAAGCACGAGGCCGCGAAGGCCGTTGCGCGCTCGATTCCGTTCCGCGCGGGCTCTTCCGCCGGCTCCGGCAAGTCCACCGTGGCGATGAAGGGCTTCGCCAACGGCCACTACATCGAGTTCCTCGACGCGATCGAGGGCGTCGGCCCGGTCTACGAACAGACGCATTCGCGCTGCTTCTCCGACATCGAGTACTGCATTCCGCAGATGGAAGGCATCCTCGTGGGCTGCGTGGCGCAGCGCCTGCCCGGCACGAAGCTTGCGTGGGACACCCGCGCGCAGCGCTTCGACAACGCCGCCGCCAACGGATTCATCATACCGTACCTCCGCGAAGGGTTCAGATTCTGATGAACCGCAGGGAATTCTTCAAGACCGCCGCGGCAGCCGCCGCGGCGGGCGCGTTCGCGCGCCGCGGCCTGTTCGCAGGCACGCAGGGCGGCAACCGCAACAACCCGATATGGCTGATGACCTCGGCCTTCCCGGGCGAATCGTTCCAGGACGTCGTGCGCCGCGCCAAGTCGGTCGGCGCGCAGGGCCTCGAACTTTGCGTGTTCCCGCGCAAGACCGACCGCAGCGACCACGTGGCGACGCATCTCGAGTACGAGAATTTCTCGCTCGACGACGCCAAGGCCGTGGCCGAAACATGCAACCGCGAAGGCCTGCGCGTCTCCGTGGGCGCGTACATAAACCTCATCGGCGGCGGCTCGCAGATCGAGAACCGCAACCACATGCTCAAGCTCATCCGCATCGCGGCCCTGCTGGGCGGCGACGCGAACGACGTGGTCTGCGGCTCCTTCGTGGGATACGACCACAGGCTCGGGCGCGAAGACCGCGGCTTCGAGAAGAACCTCGAGAAGTTCGCCCGGGTGTTCGCGCCGATCCTCTCCTACGCGAAGGACCTCGGCGTGACCGTGTGCGTCGAGAACTGCCCGATGGAAGGCTGGCAGCCCGCCACCGCCCCGGACGCCTACAACAACCTGCCCGGCTGCCTCGCGGCCCGCAAGCTGATGTACGCGATACTGCCGGAGAAGGCTTCAAGCGCGCTCCAGGAGACGTACGACCCGTCGCACGACATCTGGCAGCACATCGACCCGTCCGACGTGATCGAGGCGATGGACTTCAACCGTCTGCGCCGCATCCACATCAAGGGCACGCGCAACTTCCCGCGCTCGGCGGACGCGGTCCACTGGGGCCGTCTCTACCCCGAGCAGGTGGTCGATCCCGCGCTCGCGAAGAAGGCCGGCGTGCCGGTCGCCAAGAGCGAATGGGACCGCATGAACTACGAACCGCGCCTGCCGGGCTTCGGCGGCAGCGATTCCTGCGACTGGACGAAGTTCCTCGAAACGCTGATGAAGAAGGGCTACAAGTACCCGTTCGTCATCGAGAACGAGGCCGTGAACTCCAGCCACACCGGCAACATGGGCGCCACGATACAGGGCTTCAGGGCGACGATCCTGAACACCGCCCCGCAGGTCTGGCCGCTCACGCCGGAAGGCTACAAGTTCGACGGCGCGCAGATGCGCGCAGACCCGATGAAGATAGTCCGCACGTCCGACATCCCCGTGAAGACCGTGGCCGACCTCGGCGGCGGCGCGGCGGAAGTCTGACGGGAAGGAGACCAAAGCCATGGACATGACGAGAAGAGGATTCATAGGCTTTTCCGGCGCGGCGCTCGCTTTCGCGGCCGCCGGCCGGGCGGGCGCGGCGTTCGCCGCGCCCGCGCCCCGCTCGAAGATAGCGCTCCAGCTGTATTCGATCCGCAGCTACATCAAGAAGAACGGGCTCGCGAAGGCTCTCGACGAAGTGGCCAGGATCGGCTACCAGGGCGTGGAGTTCGCGGGCTACTACGGCCACAAGCCGTCCGAACTGCGCAAGATGCTTGCGGACAGCGGGCTCGAGGTCTGCGGAACGCACGTCGGCCGCGACGCGTTTTCGCCGGAGAAGATCTCCGCCACGCTCGACTTCGAGCTGGAGTACGGCAACAGGTTCGTGTGCTGCCCCGGCGGCGGAAACGCCCCGAAGGGATACGACTGGAGCGGCCAGCCCCAGAAGGGCAAGAAGGCCCCTGACCCCAGGAAGACGATGGACTTCATGAAGAAGCTCGTCGAATACTACAACACGGCCGCGGAGACCGCCGGGAAGCGCGGCGCGCTGATCGGCCTCCACAACCACATGTGGGAGTTCAACATCCGGCTGCCGGAAGGGCGGAACTACTGGGACTACTTCTTCTCCAACACGTCGAAGAAGGTCCAGATGGAGCAGGACGTGGGCTGGACCACGTGCGCCGGCTTCGACCCCTGCGAGCAGTACAGGAAGTACCCGCACCGCTCGTTCACGCTCCACGCCAAGGAAAACGGGATGGGACCCGACGTGAAGAAGTTCGACGCGATCCTCGGCCGGCCCGGCGTGCCTGGCGCGAAGGGCGTCGACTGGGACCGCCTGTTCAAGGCCACCGACGCCGACGGCGTGAAGTGGTACGTGGTGGAATGCGAAAAGCACGAGGATTCGTTCGACGCCGTCAGGCCGTCCTTCGGGTTCCTCAAGTCCAAGGGGCGTGTCCCGGCGCGCAAGGCGTGACGGATCGACGCAAGGCGCCGGCCGGCCGCTCCCGCCGCCGGCGGCGCCTGGATTTTTCAAGGGGACAGGAAAATGGATGCCACTGATTCCGGAGACCGGGAAGGCGAGGAATTCGTCTCGTTCGTGTGCCCGTCGTGCAGGCAGGAGATCGAGGCGCCAGTCTCGCTGTCCGGCCGCCAGGGCGAATGCCCTTCTTGCGGGGCGAAAGTCATGATCCCCGCGGCAAGCGGCGGAGCGGTGTTCACGGACGATCCGGGGCCGACCGAGGCGCAGCGCGCCGCGATGAAATCGCGCACCATCCGGATCGAGCTGGACGACCTCTGACGCGCCGCCGGCCGCCCCGATGCGCAGCGTTCTCATATTCGGCCCGACAAGGGGCTTCCGCGAGCCGGCCCTCGCGCTGCGGCTGCAGGAAACCGTGCATGCCGCACGCTCCCGCGGCTGGCGGGTCGATGTCGTCCTGCCGCGCGAGGATCTGTCGCTGAGGCTGCCGGATGGCGTGGGCGTGTACGTGCCGCCGCGGCTGCTCTCGCCGTCGCGCGTGCCCGACGCCCCGTCGCTGCGCGGCATTTTCGCCGCAAGGCTGATGTTCCTGCGCGCGCTTCCGCTCGCCACCGCGGCCAGATACACGATTTTCCACGGCTACGACGACGGCGCCTGCGTGGCGCGCGCCGTGGACCGCGCCACCGTGCGCCGGTTCCCGTTCGTGGCCGAATTCCGCAGACCGGTGTCTACGCACGACGGCCCGATCGGCCTTTTCGCCGACATCGCCCGCCGCCGCGAGCAGTCGGTCCTGCGCCACGCCTCCGCCGTGATCCTCCCCGACGGAGCCATGGCCGCCGCTTTCGAGAAGCCGCCGGCCAAGTCCATAGTTTCGGTGATACCCGAACCGTGCGGCGACACCAACGAGGAGTTTTTCACCGTGGCGGAATTCGAGACGGCCGTCATGCAGTCGTACGAATTCGCCGCGCTCCGCTCCGACGCCGCGAACGGCGCGGACGGCGCGGACGGCGGGGAAGACAAGTGAAGAAGGACAGGCGGCAGTCCGGCCCGGACGCCCCGGCGAAGCCGGAGCGTGCCGCGGAGAAGAAGGCCAAGCGGCGCGGGAAGGACTCGAGCCCCGCCGCGCGCTTCCGCCGCATCGTCCGCCGCGTCCTTGCCGGCGCCGCCGTCGCGGTCGTCACGCTCTGCGGCGCGGGCGACTGGTTCGTGCACCACCCGCCGGAATGGATGTTCGAGCAGGAGGCCCGGCTGCCGAAGTTCGTCACCGGGCCTCTCGAATGGTTCGGCTACCGCACGGGCGACGTCACCGACGCGCTCGGATGGACCGGCTCGGACGTCGTGTTCGAGATCGACGAGTTCACCGACCCCGACCCCGAAGAGCCGATGTTCTTCGCCGGCGCGGGCGCGCCGCGCCGCAGGGCCGCCCCCGCCCCGGACGACATTGAAGTGCTGAAGCGCGACCATTTCGCCGTCGGCTGGTCGCCGTCCCTCCGCCGCCCCGCATGGGTGGCCTACCATGTGAAGCCCGAGGCGAAATACCCCGACCTGCCCAGGGAAAGGCCCGGCTTCAAGATCGACCGCAGCGCAGGCTCTTCGCCTTCGTCCGGCGACTACACGAACTCCGGCTACCAGCGCGGACACATGGCCCCCAACCACGCCATCGCGTCCCGCTACGGCAGACAGGAGCAGGAAAAGACGTTCCTCATGTCCAACATCGCTCCGCAGAAGGGCGACTTGAACGAGGGCCCGTGGCAGAACCTTGAAATGCGGATAGCCGACCTTTGGGCGGAAAGATACGGCGAGATATGGGTGATAGTGGGCGCCGTGCCGGGCAGCGGCCGCGGAAAGATCGGCGGCAAGGGCAAGAAGGCGAAAAAGGAAGGACGCGGCGGCGTCGACGTGCCGGAGGCGTTCTTCCAGATAATCGTGGCGCGCCGCCAGACCGAGGACGAAGCCGCCCAGACCGTGAAAAGCGAGGTGCGCGTCCTGGCCGTGCTCATGCCGCAGACCATCGCCCGCGACGCGTACTACACGCGCAACATCGTAAGCGTGAAGGACCTCGAGGCCATGACCGGGCTTGAGTTCTTCCCCGGGCTCGACGGCAGCATATCGGGCCGCATGGCGGCGGACAGGGCGTCGCGCCTGTGGCCGGTCGGTTTCAAGGGCGTGTTCCGCCTGATCGCGGCCCGCTTCATCCGCCGCGGCCGCTCCATGGACAGGAGGTAGGAAAATGGCGATCCAGGCAAGGACGTTCGCGTTCGCGGCGCTCGCCGCCGCGCTTTGCGCATTCCCGGCGGCGGCCGCGCCGGCGGAGAAACCCGCCGCCGCGCCCGCGCGGTTCGACCTTTCGAAGATTCCCGACGTGCGGATATTCAAGGGCGGCGAGACGCTCGCCTTCCGCGACCCCGCCGTGTATTTCGAGGACGGCACGTTCCATCTTTTCTTCACGATGTGCGACCCGGCGGACATGTCCACCACCGTCGGATATTCGTCCAGCCGCGACCTCGTGCGCTGGACCGCTCCGCGCGCCCTTTTCCCGAGCCGCAAGACGCTCAACTGGTCGAGCCCCGGCAACGTCGTGCGCTTCGGCGGCGAACGCATCCTCTGCATCCAGACCTACCCCACGCCGCACGCGAAGCGCGGCAAGGCCGAATTCGGCGACGAGTCGTGCCGGATTTTCATCGTGCGCACGAAGGACTTCCGCGTCTGGAGCGAACCGGAGCTGCTGATGGTCAAGGGGCCGGACGTCCCCCGCGAAAAGATGGGCAGGATGATCGATCCGTACCTTCTGCAGGACCGCGACGGGCTGTGGCACTGCTTCTACAAGCACCGCGTCGGCAGGCGCACCGGCGTGTGCCGCTCCGTCTCGCGCGACTTGAAGACGTGGAAGTACGCCGGCTTCGCCGAGGCCGGCGAGAACGTCTGCGTCCTGCCGCGCGACGGCGGCGGCTGGACCATGTTCCACTCCCCCGCGAACGGCATCGGCGTGAAGCGTTCGGACGATCTCCGCAAATGGACGGACTGCGGCTCCACCACGCTCGGGCAGGCCGGATGGCCCTGGGCGCGCGGGCGCATCACGGCCGCCGCCGTGCTCGACTGCCGCAAGATCCCCGGCATCGGCGCATACCTGATGTTCTTCCACGGCTCCGGCCCGAAGAAGGAGCTGGAAGGCGACTTGTGGAAGAACGCCTCGATAGGGATCGCCTGGTCCGCCGACGGCGTGGACTGGAGCTGGCCGGGAAAGAAGTGAACCGCGCCGCGGCCGGGAATCTCGCCCGGTCCATGCGGAAGTTCCATTTCATGCGGAAGTTTGGTATCATTGCGCCAAGACTCAAAAGGAGGTTGACATGCCTGAACTCGGAAACTTCGTGAAATCGGCAGACTGGAAATCGGAAAAGCACGTCCCCGCCATCGACGCGCCCGCGTCGGTGGCCCCCGGCGAGGCTTTCGACGTCGAGGTCGCCGTCGGGAAGGAAATCCCGCACCCCAACACCGTGGCGCACCACATCGTGTGGATGGCGCTCCACTTCGTGCCCGACGGCGCGAACACGTCGATCGAAATCGGCCGCGTGGAGCTTGGCGCGCACGGGCAGGCTGCCGTGGCCGACGAAGGCCCGGCGCACACCGCCCCGTCCGTCCGCTTCCGCGTGTCGCTCAAGAAGTCCGGCACGCTGCACGCCACGGCGTACTGCAACATCCACGGCCTGTGGACGGCTTCCGCGCCCGTGGCAGTAGGCTGAGCCCTGCGGATCCGCGTCCGCTGCGGCGGAGGCAACGGTGGAAACGCGCACACGCATCGCGGCGGCGCCGTTCGTCCGGCTCCTGGCGTTCGCCATCGCGTCGGCGGCAGGCGTCTTGTGCGACGCAAAGCCCGTCCCGGCGGAGCGCGCCGCGCGCGTAGCCGGCGGCTGGGCCGCCGGCGGCCGCGGCATTTCCGGAAACGTCCGCACGTTCTCCGCCGGCGGGAAGGCGCTGTTCCACCTTGTCGAGATGGATGGCGGCGGCTTCGTGGCCGTCGCCGGGGACGACGCGGAAGCGCCGCTGATAGGCTTTTCCGGCTCGGGCGCGCTGCCGTCCAAGCCGGACGGCGGGCCGCTGTGGACCGTCCTTTGCGGCTGCCGCGCCTCCCGGTCCGCGCTGTCCGTCTCAAACTCCGTTTTCAAAGGCGCGGCGCGCAGGCGCTCCCGCCGCCGCGCGCGCCCCGCGCGCGGAAAGCGCAGGCCCCTTTCGTGGGATGCCCTGGAACGGCAGTCCGGGACGGCCGCCGGGCCTTCCGCCAGGCCGCTTTCCGCCGCGGCGTCCGTGGCGTCCATCGACGGTCTCGACGACGTTCCCGTCCCTCCCCTGCTCCAGTCGCGATGGAACCAGGGCGCCGTCGGCGGCAAGCCTGTCTACAATTCCGTCACGCCGGGAAACAGTCTTTGCGGCTGCGTGGCCACGGCCATGGCCCAGCTGATGCGCTTCCACCGCCACCCGCAGGGCGCCGCCGCGCAAGTCCAGCGCCTGTGCTCGGTGAACGGCTCGACCGTCTCGCTTTCCACGTCCGGCGGGCAGTACGGCTGGGACGCCATGCCGCCCGTTCCGTCCGCCCCGGTGCCGGATTCCGCATGCGAAGCGATAGGCGCCCTCTGCCGCGACGCGGGCGTGGCCGTGAACATGCAGTACGGCTCTTATTCGTCCAACGCGTTCAACTGGATGGTTCCGTGGGCGATGACAAACGTCTTCGGATATTCTTCGGCGCATACGATGTCGGACCAGCTGTTTAAAGAAGACCCCGGTTACGACGGCGACTACGGCGGCCAGGTGCGCAAGACGGTCGAGAATGCGATACTTGCGAACCTCGACGCCGGCTTCCCGGTAATAGTGGGCCTGTACGACGAAAGCCTGTACGCAGGGCATTCCGTGGTGGCCGACGGCTACGGCTGGAGCGACGGAACGCTGTTCTGCCATCTGAACATGGGGTGGAGCGGCGAGTGCGACTTCTGGTACGCGCTGCCGCAGGTGGATGCGAGGGGCTACGGATTCGATCTGCTCGACACCGTGGAATACAACATATTCCCCGAAGGCGGCGACTGCGAACTCGTCACCGGGCGCGTGTTCGACTGCGACGGCGAACCCGCCGCGGGCGCCGCCGTGACAGCCGTCTACACGCCTGCGTCGAACTCGAAGCCTGTCGTGCTTTCCGCCGTGACGTCCGCCGCAGGCGTGTACGTGTTCAGGATTCCGCCGTTTTCGTCCATGCGGACCGCGAAGACCGTCACGCTGTCGGCGACGTTCGATGGACGTTCTTCCACCAACGTCCTGGTAACCGTCAGGAACAACGTGTCGCCCGTCGTGGATGCGGAGTCGGACTTGCTGCCGTACGGGCTCGATTATTCATGCCCGCTCGACGCCTCCGGCGACAAGGTCCCTCCGCGGATCGGCAACGTGTGGGGCGTGGCGCTGGAACTCGCGCCGGCCGAATGCGACGTCGCCGCGCGCGCGCGGATCGAGCCGCCCGCCGGCACGGGAAGCGAACGCACCGTCTCGCTGTCCTTCACCGGCACGCCGTACGCGCTCTACAAGATACAATGGCGGGAATCGCTCGACCGCGGCGATTGGGCCGACTGGGGGACCGTGCTGGTGCCGGCGTCCGGACAGGCCTTCGTCGAAATTCCCGCCGAAGGCAGGGATTCGTCGTTTTTCTGCGTCGTCCCGGCCGTTCAGGCCGACTGATGCGACGGGCCGGCGGCGCCTGCGGCGGCCAGCACGGCGCACGCGTATATCGCGGCGGTCTCGGTGCGCAACACCGTCGGCCCCAGCGAAACAGGCGTCGCGCCTGCTTTCGCCAGCGCTTCCGTCTCTTCCGGCGAAAAGTCGCCTTCCGGCCCTATGAACACCGCGGCGTCCGCGACGGCCGCGCCGCGCGCGGCGCATTCCGCATTCCAGGCCTGGAGGATGGGCGGCGGCGGCGGATCGGAAAGGAACGCGCCGAAAAGCGCCGTCCCGCGCGCGGCCGCGGCGGCGGCGTCGGCGACGGCCTCGGGGAAGTCCGTCGGCTCGTCAACGTCCGGCAGCCATACGGCGTGCGACTGGCGCGCGGCGTCCGCGGCGACCCTGCGCCAGCGCGCGGCCTTGGCGGCGCGTTCCGCGCCCGGCGCGATGCGCACTATCGTGCGCGACGAAATCACCGGCACGATGCGCGAAACGCCCAGCTCCACGGCCTTTTCGACCGTCCAGTCCCAGCGCGACCCTTTCGACACGCAGGCGTACAGCGAAATGCGCATCGCCGGGCGGGGGAATTCGGCCACGCCGCCGCACGCCTTCAGCGTTCCGCCGGGGCCGGCCGCGAACGGACGCACCGCGCCCGCCCCGTCGAACAGTTCGACCGTCTCGCCCGGCTTCAGCCGCAGCGCCTTCAAGTGCTGCGCGTCCTGGCGCGGCAGCGCCGGCTCGTCGCAGCGAAGCGTTCCGGGCGATGCGAGTATCCTGTCCATGTCCGCGCCGCGCCCCGGTCCCGCTATTTCCCGCGCAGCTCGTCGCGCCGCGCGAAGAACCTCGACACCTTTTGCGCGAAGGCGTTGGACTGCGGATAGTTTTCGTCGCAGGATTCTTCGTCGAATTTCCGCATGGCTTCCTTCTGCGCGGACGAAAGCTTCACCGGCGTCTCGATCGCGATGCGCACCGACAGGTCGCCGCGCGAATGGGAGTTCAGCACCGGCATTCCGTGCCCGCGCATCCTGAATATCTGCCCGTCGGGCACGCCCGCGGGGATTCGCAGCTGCGCCTTGCCGTCGGGCGTGGGCACGTCGATCGATCCGCCGAGGATGGCCGTCGCCGGGGAGATCGGTATCTCCACGCCCAGATCCGTGCCGTCGCGCTGGAATATGGACGACTCCGCCACCACCAGCTCCACGTAAAGGTCTCCGGGCGGGCCGCCGCGCAGGCCGGCCGCGCCCTTTCCGCGCACGCGCAGGTTCGTCCCCGTGTCCACGCCGGGCGGGATCGTAAGCGAAATGTGCCGCGTCGACGTCGCCGTGCCGGTTCCGCCGCAATGGCGGCAAGGCGTGGAAATCGTCTTTCCGCGCCCCTGGCACGCCGGGCACGGCTGCTGGATGCGGAAGAACCCGTTCTCCTGCACCACCGAGCCTCGTCCGCCGCAGCGGCGGCACGTCTCGGGCTTCGAGCCTTTCGCCGCGCCGGTCCCGCCGCATTCGCCGCAGACGTCGGGTATCTTGATGTCGATGTCGCGCGTGCAGCCGAAGATGGCTTCCTCGAACCCTATCTTTATGCGGACTGTCGTGTCTTCGCCGGGCTGCGGCGCGTCCGGGTCGGCGCGGCGCGCGCGGCGCCGGCCGCCGCCGAACGGATCGAATCCGAACCCTCCCCCGAAGAAGCTCCCGAACATCCCCATGATGTCTTGCAGGTCTATGTCCTGCGCGTGCGAGAAGTCCCGCCCGAAATTGAAGCCGCCCGGGCCGAAGTCCACCCCGTCGTGCCCGAACCTGTCGTAGCGTTCGCGCTTCTCCTTGTTCGACAGGACTTCGTACGCCTCGGAGATTTCCTTGAACTTTTCCGCGGCCGAAGCGTCCCCCTGGTTGTGGTCGGGGTGGTACTTCATCGCCAGTTTGCGGTAGGCGCTTTTTATCTCCGCCTCGGTAGCAGTCTTGGCAACGCCGAGGATTTCGTAGTAATCGCGTTTGTCTGCCATGTCGGCGCCCTCCCCCGGACTACTTCGCGTCCGCCCCGTCCGCCGGCGCGGGGCCCGACGACACCACTACCTGCGCGGCGCGCAGGAGCCTGCCGTTCAGCGTCCATCCGGCGCGGAACTCTTCGATCACGTCGCCGGCCGGCACCGTGTCCGACGGCATCTGCGCCAGCGCTTCGTGGAGGTTGGGGTCGAACGTCTTTCCGGCGGTCTCGATCTTCTGCGCGCCGTTGTCGCCCAGCGCGGCCACGAACGAGTCGTAGGAAAGCTTCACGCCCTTGGCGAGCGGGTTGTCTTCCGGAATCGCGGCGAGCGCGCGGGCGAGGTTGTCCGCCGTCGGCAGTATGGCCTTGATCACGTCGCCCGCCGCCATCTTGGCGAACTCCTCGCGTTCGCGGATGGAGCGCTTGCGGTAGTTGTCGAAATCGGCGCGCGCGCGCAGCACGCGGTCTTCGGCTTCCTTCAAGGATTTCTTCAGCGCCGCTATTTCTGCGTCGCGCGGATCCGCATCGGCGGCTCCGGCGTTTCCGTCTTCCGCCGGTCCGCCGGCCTGCTCCCCGGCGGCGGCATCGTTTCCGGCCTGCGCACTGGCGGCAGCTTCCGCGCCGCCGTTTTCTGCGGTGGCGGATTCCCCGGCCTGGCCGGGTGCGGTTTCCTGTGCAGAGGAATCTTTCTTGTCTTCTTTTTCGTTGTTGTCCATTGCAAACGTCTTCGCGTATGTTTCAAAGGGGACGGATAGTAAAGCACACAATCCCCCAAAAGTCAAAAGCCGCAGCACCCCGTCCCGCCCGCCCGTCCCCGTATCGCGCGACACCGCCTGCCGCCGCGGCCTGGTAGGGCGGCTTGTCCCCAAGCCGCCGCGGCGCTGGTAGGGCGGCTTGTCCCCAAGCCGCCGCGGCGCTTTGGCGGCGCGTTGGGACAACGCGCCCTACCGGGGGATGGTTGCGCGTAGCGCCACGCCTTCGACAAAAAACTTTGAAGAGCCAATCTTATTTTTGGAGCGAAGCGGCAATTTTATTGTTAGTCGATGGTGAAATCGAAAGCCGCTCCCCCTCCCGTGAAGCCGGATGTCGGCTGTCGAATGTCGGCTGTCCAAGTAAAAACAAGCGGAAACGGTTGAAGGTTTCGACATGCGACATTCGACAGCCGACAGCCCGCGCCGGGCATTCGGCATGGGGATCTGCCGCCGGGTTCGTGGTCGCGCGTAGCGCAACTCCATCCACAAAATTCTTTGAAGTCCCTGAAAATTAGCCTTGCCTAACGGGGGGGGGGGCGTAGTAGACTATTCAACGTCAAAGGATAATAGTTGTCTGTAAGGGGCAATGGCCGGCAGTGATTGTCGAAGGGCAATAGTTGTCAGACCGGTTGTCGCGAAGGGCAACGATTGTCACAAGAGTTGTCACAAAAGGCAATGGTCAGTCCAAGGGCCAAGAGTTGTCACAAAAGGCAATGGTCAGTCCAAGGGCCGTCTATCGAAACAGAAAGGGAAGGGGAACCTTATGAACATGATGCGTTTGATCGGCGCGGGCGCGCTCGCGTTTTCGCTGTCGGCGGCCGCCGCCGACAGGACTGTGTCGGAAAACTGGACTCTGACGCAGAACGAGACGGTCGACGGCTCGCTGATCGTTCCGTCCGGCGTGACGGTGGACTTGAACGGGTTCAAACTCACCGCGCAGGGGCTTCACTCCGGCAGCGCGCCCATCCTGACAGACGAGAACGACTTGCAGTACGAGCAGCTGGAATACGTCATCACCACCGGCGGGGCGAATGGCGAGTATGTGCAGACGACATACGTGCCCGGCACTAAAGACCGCGTCGAGCTGCTCGTCGAGTTCTTCGACGATTTGAACCACTTTCTCTATTCCACGCGCGACAACAATTACAGCAATGCGTTCAGCTGCTACCGCAAGAGCGGTGCGTCGACCAGATTCGATTTCGGTTCCAACCAGGGGGATTTGTCGGTCAGCACCACGGCAAACGGCAACCGCTACTATATCATCCAGCATGCAGGCTATCCGAACAACGGCGCGACCCAGGGCGGAGGGTTCGTCCGGGTGAACGACGCAAGCACCACGAGCTTCACCGAAATCCACGTAAACAAAGCCAATTTCAATCCGAAGGATCCGTTCGTCCTCTTCGCGGCGAGCCATTGGGTCAACGGCGTCATCGAACCAGGCTCCACGACTTATGCCGCCAAGTGCAAGTTCTACCATTTTCAGGTGAAGCGGGGCGACACCGTGACGTGCAACATCGTCCCCGCGAAGCGCGTGTCCGACGGGGTCGTAGGGCTTTTCGACACGGTGGCGGGGAAATTCCTGGTAGCAAGGCGCGCGGACAACACGCAGGCCGAGACGTCGTTCGCGCAGTACGGCGCGATGGAGGCCGAGGGCGGAACGGTGACGAGCCCAGGCAGCGGCGATCTGACCGTGAACGAATCTTCGCGCGTGTCGTCCATTCCCGCCCAAGGCTTGAACGGCTACTACGCGAGCGCCCTCTTCAACAACAATTTCACGCATTCCGACACGACCGGGAAGCGTTTTATCATGGAAGTCGGCAACCTGCCGCTGAAGGTGGACTACGACTTCGGCGAGGGGACGCCGCGCATGGTCACCTCCTATAAAGTCTGGTTCGGCCAGAAGAACGGCGCCGAATATGCCAACCGTGCGCCGAAGGCGTGGAAGTTCTACGGCTCCAACGACAAGGACAACAACGACTGGAAGCTCCTTGACGAGCGCACGAATGAGACTGGCTGGTCGCCCAACAACAAGGCGCGTTCGTACGAGGTCCAGAATGTCGCGAACATCGCGGCGTACCGCTGGTACAGGATTGAAATCACCGAGAACAACGGCGGAACCCACATGGAATTCGTGCAGCTTGAATATTTCTCGCCCCGCGGCACGCTCTGCATCGACGTCCCGGACGGCACTTCCACGACAAACTCCGCGATTTCGATCACGGGAGGCGTCGTGGTGGAGAAAGACGGCCCCGGCACGCTCAGCATGACGAAGAGGAACGATGGCTTCGGCGGCGAAGGAGTGACGACGCTCGTCGTGAAAAACGGCAAGGTGACGCGTACGCCGAACAAGATCCTTCCGACATGCGGCGCGGCGAAATCGACGATTTCCGTACTCGACGGCGGACAGTTCGATCTCGCGGGCTACAACTACTACGACTACAAATACACGATCGCCGGCGACGGACCCGACGGGCGCGGCGCGCTCGTGAACGACGTCCTTGCCGCAGGGTTCCAGAACCAGGGCGCCTGGTACGCTGATATATGGCACGGCTTCCTTGGCGACGTCACGCTTGCGGACGACGCGACGATCGGCGGCACGGAGACGTTCGGCATGTTGTACTACGCGGCGGCGGTCGGCGGCAGCTACGCCGCTACGACGATGACGATGAACGGCCATACGCTCACATACGCGATGCCCGCGCCGAAAGCCGTCTACAGCTGGAGCATGTACAACTACAACGGCGAAGGCGGGATTCGTGTCGCCGAGGGCTGCCAGTTCTCCTTCACGATGGGCGACGCCAGCCGCCCGACGTCAGCTCCGGACTGCGAGCTGGTCGTGGCCGGCACGCTCAACCAGAACAACCTGGGCGCCACGGTGAAATCGCTCTTGTTCACCGCGACCGGCATCTACACGCATGGCACGGTGAAGCCGATAACGGTCTACGAAGAATACGCGCCGAACATCAACAGCACGGCGGACAAGAACAAACACCCGACCGTCACCCTCGGCGCGTCCGGACATACGAATACGGTTCTCGACCTCTCGCTTTTCTCCGATGCGTTCGATTCGGCGTTCACGACGTTCTATTCCGGCTCGACGGTCACGGTGGATACAGGATCGCGCGAACTTTCAGGCGGCATGAAACTCGTCTCGTGGTCGGCTCAGCCAAATGCGACATTCGAGCTGAAAGACGGAGAAACGCTGCGCTACGAGACTGTCGCCGCCTCCGACGGGCTCTACCTGCGCTCGATGGCGACACCGGCCTACGCGGTGTGGGACACAGTGTCGGAAGGGTGGAAATACTATACCTCCGAGAATGTCGAAGTCGAAGGCTGGGCGGGAGGCATCGACACCTCCATGCAGGTTCGCTTCAGTTCCGTCGCGGAATACGCGGTGATAACAAATGCGGTCGAGACGTCAGGCATCGCCCCCGCGGCGTTCCTCCTCACTGGACTTCCGCTTGCGGAAGGCACGGACGAGATCGACCTTTCGGGGCTTGATTTCATCGTCGAATCCGGCATGACTGTCGATGTGAAGGGCAATACGCTCACGCTGCCGAATTCGCTCGTCGCGGGAAGCGTTCCCTTTACCGTGACCTCGTCCGTCGCGGGCGGAAAGCTTGTCGTGGACGTGCCTGCGAACGGGGTTGTCATCAACAACAATGTGACGCTTTCCGGCTCTTTGGGGTTCGTGAAGCGCGGTGAGGGGATGTTCGCGCCCGCGAAGCTCTATCAGACCTATACAGGCGGCAATGTCGTGGAGGCGGGGACATTGAAACTCTCTGTCGCCCACAACGAACATGATGGCTACTACAACGAGCTTGGCGGCTTCGTCGAGGGCGCGGGCGCATACGCGGATGTGGAAATCCTCCCCGGCGCGACGGTGGACCAGAACGGGCAGACGGGATTGAGGTCCTACAATTTCATTCTGAAAGGCGGCACTTTGACGAATACGCGAACCGACTTCGGAATGAACAAGGCGATGTTTTTCCGGATATCGCTAAGGGACGCGGAGCGCTCGTACTTTACGCTGCCAAACGGAATAAGCACCGGGTTCTACGCCGATCTCGACGGCGCGACTACGCTCGATCTCGGCGGAAAGACGCTTGAACTCAGAATCCCCGGAAGCAAATTCTTCTATTTGAACAACACGACGATTTCAAACGGAACGCTCGATGTGGTATCCGGCGGATCCCTGCGCGCTATGCGCACGGCGAGCGATGCGAGCAATGCAAGCATAATACTGAACGCGGCGCTCATACTTGACAAGGACCTTTCGGTGAGCAACATCGTCATAAAGTACAATGGCGACTGGGACTACGGGCCGGGCGCGCTCAAAGTCTACGGCGCGTTCCGTCCAGAGGCGGAGGGTGGCTACTTCTACGGACCCACGATGCAGAACGGCTCCACGCTCGACTTCTCTCAATGGAACGCGGATTCGCTCGGCTGGCCGGTCAAGTCGCGCAGCTCGAGGAACGCCAATGTTTCGAAAACCGTCAAGTTCGCCTCCGATGCGGCAAGCGTGAAGGTGACGCTCGGCGGCATTGCAAGGACGAAAGCGCTCGCCACGTCCGAAGACCCGTACATCCTAAAGTGGGGCGACGGCGCGGAGGAGCCCTCCGGCGCGACGCGCTTCGTCTTCGCCGACAGCGACGAATCTTCGTCCCGCGGGTACGAACTCGTAAGCGACGAAACGGGCTTGAAGGTCGCGCCGAAGCGCGGGTTCACCATCCGCATAGCGGAAAAGGACGTCACGGTTCCCGGCGCGTGGGTGGCGAAGAACTATGCGGCCTTCGGCGATGTCGAAGAGAGCGCCATAGCGACATGGCTCGGCGGAACGGGGGCTAACGGCCTGCCGCGCTGGCAGAGCTGGCTTTTAGGCCTTGAACCGGCGGACGCATCGTCCGTGGTGCTGTGCGTTCCCGGGCAGGTGAACACGGCGGAGGGCGAATTTGCGATCGGCGCGAATATCGACGTGCAGGCCGGTTCCGGCGCGGCAGTGACGGCGTATCTCGACACGTCTGCCGACGGCAAGGCGTGGGACGAGAAGGTCGCATCGCAGGCGCTGACCGATGGCGGCACGGTGTCGTTCAGCCGGACGCTTGCGTCAGGCGAGCGCGGCTTCTACCGCATCCGCTTAGCCGTGCAGTGAAAAGGGGCTGTTCCTTGCGCATCGTCCCTGCGGTTTGCGCCGGGTTGCTCGGTCTCGCCGCCGCCGGCGCGGAAAGACAGCCTGCGGCAAGGGCGGTAGTGGTGCTTCCCGACGCGCCGACCGCAGTCGAGAAGTCCGCCGCCGCGGAACTTGCGGGCGAGCTGGGGAAGTGCCTCGGCGAAACGCCGGAGATCGTGGCAGAGGCGGCGGCAGCGGACGGCGCGGCCGCGGTCCGGCTGTATGTCGGCGCGACCAGGGCGGCGAAGCGGGCGCGGGGAGCGGGGACGGCGGTCCGGCCGCCGCTCTACCGGACTGACGAGGTTTTCCTGAAGTCGGTGGAAGACGGCGTGGTGATGGACGGCGATCCGGCGCGCGCGCCGATCTATGCTGTCGACCTCTATCTCGAAAAATACTGCGGCGTGAGGTGGTGGACGTCGGACGCGGCGACGCATCCGAAGCTCGGCGCGGCGCCCGCGAAGGGCATCTCCCTTTCGCACGTTCCGCAGTTCAAGTACCGCGAGACGTACTACCTCGACGGGTTCGATCCGCTCTTCAAGGTGCGCTCGAAAGGCAACTTCACGTCGATCACGCGCTACCTGCTCGAGGACGTCCCTTTCATCCCGCCGGAGCTGGGCGGCAACCACCGTCTCTTCTTCTTCGAGGGACGCCACAGCGCCTACCATTCCTTCTTCGAGATCCTGCCGCCGAAGGTCTATTTCGAAAAGCACCCGGACTGGTATTCGCTTGTCGACGGCAGGCGCCAGCCGAAGCAGCTTTGCATGGCGAACGCCGGGATGAAGGCGGAGTTCATAAAAGAGACGCTGAAGCGTCTGCGCAAGGATCCGTCCGCCGATTTCATCCAGGTCTCCCAGAACGACTGGAACGGATGCTGCACGTGCGAAAAGTGCAAGGCGATGGAGGCGGAGGACGGCGGCGCGCCGTCGGGCCCGTACCTGCGCTTCGCCAACGACGTGGCGGAGGCGGTGGAGAAAGAGTTCCCGTGCGTGCGCATCGACACGTTTGCGTACCAGTTCACGCGCCGGGCGCCGGCGAAGACGCGTCCGCGCCGCAACGTCGTGGTGCGCCTCTGCGACATCGAATGCGACTTCGCGCGTCCGGTAGACAAGCCCCTGCCGTCCCGCAAGGCGGAGTTCGCGAAAGACCTCGCCGACTGGAGCCGCGTCGCGGGCGGGAACCTGTTCATCTGGGACTATCTCGCCAACTTCACCAGCTACATGATGCCGCATCCGAACATCGGCGTCATCGCGCCGAACATCCGCCTTTTCGCCAAGAGCGGCGCGGTGGGCGTGTTCGAGCAGGGGGACGCGCTGTGCTCCGCCGGGTCGTTCGCGCCGCTCAGGCACTATCTGGCCGCCCATCTGCTTTGGGATCCGGCGGACGACGAGAAGAGGCTCGCGGACGAATTCCTGCGCGGCTACTACGGCAAGTCCGCCGCGCCGTTCATGGAGAAGTTCATCGAGACGGTGGAGGCCGGGCCGCGCAAGACGAAACAGGCGGTGGGATGCTACCATGCGGGCGCGCCGTTCCTCGGCGGAGACGACAAGCTCAAGGCCGCGCAGCTGATGGACGCGGCGGTGGCGGCGGCGGAGAAGGACGGCGAGCCGTTCGCTTCCCGCGTCCGGCGCGAGCGCCTTTCGGTCGACCACATGATCCTCCTCAACTACGGCAAGCTGAAAAAACTCGCGGCGAGCCTGAACATGCCCTGGACGCGCCCCGCGACCAGGGCCGAGGCCGTCGAGAACTGGATACGCGACGTAAAGTCCTTCGGCGTGAAGGCGTGCCGCGAGACGACGCGCGCGGACGACATCGACAGATATTTCGACACCCTCCGCGCGAAGTAGGGCGGCTTGGCAGGGCGGCTTGGCAGGGCGGCTTGTCTTCAAGCCGCCGCGGCGCGTTGGGTCAACGCGCCCTACCGGGGTGGTCGCGCGTAGCGCCGCGCCTTCCACAAAATTCTTTGAAGTCCCACATTCATCCGCACCGTAATCCCAGTTTGAAAAAAAAATCGCCGGCCATGCAAATTAGACTTGGCTAACGGGGGGGGGGTATGGTATCATATGTCCAAACCAAACATGGGGTTCGCCATGAAACAACAGAAATCACAAGGAGGGGGCAGATGAAAATTCCGTCGTGCGCCGGCATAGGCGCCTTCGCGTTCGCGCTTTCCGCGTCAGCCGCGGCAACCATCGACGTGACGAAGGTCCAGCAGCGCTGGCCGTGGAACAACAAGGTCGATGTGACGTACACGATCGCGGCCGACAACGCGGACAAGCGCGTGAACAAGGTGACAATCACGACGACAGTCGACGACCAGACGTACACGGTGTACGACGGAGCGCCGAACGAGAACGCCACGCCGGGGACCCATACGGTGACGTGGACAAACGCCCCCGCGAGAGCGAAGAGCAGCGCCCTGACGATGAACGCCGCCATATATTCCGCCATCGTCCCGGAAGGCGACGACTACATGATAATCGATCTCAAGGACGGCTCCATAAAGTACGAAGGCCTTTTCCCGGACGGCGCGATCGCAGGCTACAGCGGGCAGGAACTCTCCAACGCCCGCTACAACTGCGACAAGTACAAATCGACCCGCTATCCCCTGCGCAAGATTCCGAAAGGGACGTACAAGACCGGCGACAGCGCAAACTTCGGAAGCGGAGGCGACCTGAATACGGACGCCGTCTGGACAACCGACAAAGTCTTCTACATTGGCGTGTTCAAGTGGACCAACTACCAGTATTGGCATGTTCTGGACAAGGTTAGTTCCGCAGAGCAGATGACATGCAAAGACCGGTCGCTGAAATTCAACGCCTCCATTCGCGGAGTGACCGACTCCACCATCGCGCCGGCGCGTCTAAAAACGGATTCCTACAATGTTCTCGAATGGCTAAACGCCAAAACGTACGAGAGCGGCTCCAGTCTCGTATTCGACCTGCCTACGGAACTGATGCATGAAATCGCCACGCGCGCCGGCACCGAGACGCCCTTCTTCTGGGGGACGGACGTAAGCCTTGCGTCCGAGTATGCCGTTTGCGGCAGATCCGGCACCCGGCCGGGGCTCGGCTGGACCGAGGTCGGAACGAAGAAGCCGAACGCCTGGGGACTCTACGACATGGTAGGGCTCCAGTGGGAGTGGTGCCTCGACTGCTATGTCAAAGGCAACAATCCCGCTACGCACAGCGACGTATTCACGCCATTCGTCGCGTCTACGACTCTTAGGCGCGTGCGCAGCGGCACCGGCGTGGACGCGGCGGTGAGCATGCGCTCGTCGCGCCGTTCCGCCGGGAAAGGCGGGGCAGCCGACGGCGACCAGTTCAGCTTCCGCATATCTTGCATAATACCCAATGCGGAAGAGCCTGCGCCCGGCGAAGGCGAAGAGTGAATCCAGACTGGCAAAAGGAGGAAAACGATGAAATCGAAATTCTTAGGATTCGCCGCCGCCGCGCTTTGCGCAACGGCGTCCGCCGCCGACTCGATCACGATAGACAGCGTGAAACAGCGCTGGCCGTGGAACGACAAGGTGGACGTCACGTACACGATTGGCACCGACAATGTCGGCAAGCGCGTCGGCAAGGTGACGATAACGGCCGAGATAGAAGGCAAGACGTACACAGTCTACAACGGGCCTTTCAATGAAAACACCGAGCCCGGGACCCACACGATTACATGGGAGGGCGCCCCGGCGGGAGTCAGAAGCGACTCTTGCCGAATGACGGCGACATTCGACTCCGCCGCCGTTCCGGAAGGCGACGACTACATGATCGTCAATCTCGTGAACGGGTCGGTCGAATCCGAAGGGCTTTTCCCCGACGACGTGTCGGTAGCCGGCGTGAGCGGGCAGGAACTTTCCAACGTGCGCTACAACTGCGACAAGTACAAGACGTCGCACATGGCGTTCCGCAAGGTTCCAAAAGGCACGTACAAGGCCAAGCGCGGAACGGGCACGTTCACGGAATGGACGACGGACAAGGACTACTACATCGCGCTGTTCAACTGGACCCACGCCCAGTATGGATACGTAATCAAAAGGACGGACGGCACGGATGCGACACCGTGGGGCGAATGGACGACCATGACCCGCAGATGGAGCGTCTACGCGATTCGCGAGAATATCGATCCTTCGGGGACGGTTCCCGCATACACCCTGGAAGCGCTCATAAACGCGAAAAAATGGGACCCCCTGCTGTTTCTGAACGCAAAGACCGGGATGCACTTCGATATACCGACCGAGCTTATGCATGAAATCGCCTGCCGCGCCGGAACGGAAACGACATACTATTGGGGCGCCGACGCCAATTCTTTTGCAAAGTACGCGATATGCGGAAAGTCGAATGCGGCAGGGCACTACGACCAGAGATACCAGTACGGCGACCCGGTAGGCACGAGACTGCCGAACAACTGGGGGCTTTACGACATGGTCGGCAACGACTGGCAGTGGTGCAGGAACTATAACAAGGAGGGCGTACCGGCGGACGTGTTCACGCCGGGGGCCAAAACGACCGACGCCGGGTGGATCGTGCGCGGACAGAATCTGTATGCGGCCGGCAGCGTCTTGACAAGCGATGTGAGAAGCTCCGCCACGCCAAACGAAGGTGTTGGATACAGTTTCCGCGCGGCGTACATCGTCCCTGCGGCTGAAGCGGAATAAGGAGGCATGACAATGAAAACTTTCACCAAGTCCTTTGTTTTCGCCGTCGCGGCGGGCGCGATATGCCAAGTTGCGGAAGCCGCCGTCGCCACGGACACGGCAACATTCTCCATCGACACGCGCCGCATCGTCAAGACGCAGGCGGAGCTTTCAGCCATGATGAACGCCGTCTACGCCGCAGGCGAGACGGTGACGGTGACTTCGCCCGCAGGCGTGCAGACGACGCTTGTCGATTCCGCCGCAGAAGCCGGCGATGTCGCGGTCAACACGGCCATCGACGCAAGCGGGCGCTGGACGTTCACGAGTTCCGCGCAAGGGACGGCGACGATAAGCGTGCGCCATTCCGTTTTCGGGACGCCGGGCGGCGACGGCACGGCCGCTTCGCCAGCGCACCTTGTCGACAACGAAGCGCTTGTCGACTTCGAGGCGGCGGGGACGGCCGGAGACGGGTACGTCTTCGACGTTTCTGGTGTGGACGGACTTCTCGCGGAACTTGTCCTGCCGGCCGGCTACAGGCTGGAATCGGCCGGCGAGGGATTGTGGCGCATCGTGGAGTCTGCTGACGGTGCGCAATACATAGCTTCTGCGCCGTATTCCTTGGACACGCGGCAGACGGGCCCCGACAGGCTGACGGTCGTGACGAGGACCGCGAAACTGGCCTCGTGGTCGGCGGACGCCATCGGAACGTCGAGCGGCGCCACCATGACGCTCCGTTCGCCGTCGGGCGTCGAGACATCCTATCCCGTGTCCGGCGCGGCGGAAGCGGGCGAGCAGTCCATAGTGCTGAACGAGACTGGCGTGTGGACGCTTACCATGACGCGCGGCTCGACGACATGGACGGCATTGCTGACCGCGCGGCAAGACGGATTCGTGATATTCGTGAAGTGAGCGGGGTGGAAGAGAGCGGGAAGGCGGCCTGAGGACAGGCCGCCTTTTTTTGGTACGCTGGACATGACACTGGGTCTGGAGTGGAAATCTCCAAGAGGCCTGTTAGGAGGAACTCGAGAGTAGAAGACAAGTTTGCAACCGCGAGGTTGTGGATGAAGGAAGTCTGACGCGAAAGTCGGAGGATACGAACAGAAAGCGGATACAAGGCCTACTTGCGGGCAAGTCTGCCAAACAAGACAAAGCCCCAACCCTAACCGTAGCAAGGTGGTAAATCCGCATCCCGCCGACCGAAAGAACAGTGTCTTATTCCAGGAGGTCTCCGCAGTCCGCCATTTACG
>CADCBS010000051.1 GCA_902799715.1 uncultured bacterium
GCGGCAAGTCTCCGCCGGATCGGCAGCGCCGATCCTTCGCCGCGCCTGGGTTCGTGGTCGCGCGTAGCGCCGCGCCTTCCACAAAAAACTTTGAAGAGCGAAAACGCTTCTCTCTTATATAATTGAATCGCGCTGATGCTCCTGGGATTTTCGCCTGCCGCGAAAAGCGTTCCAGCCTGCTCAAATTTATGGTATCATACGCGCATCTCGCGAGGCGCATTGCGCGGCGCGGGGAACATAGTCCGGAAAACGGGAAACCCGCCGGGCGCTTGAAAATTTAGCATCAACGCTAACAAGTCGTTCTACCGAAATACTACCACTACCGCGACAAGTTGCTGGCGTTCAAGCGCAAACCGGAGGTGGCGTAGATGAAGTCACTCGTAGTGTCCGGCGCAGGAATAGATTTCCAGGACATCGCCTGCGATCTGAAAGACTATTCGGTTGGCGGCGTCTATGCGTACACTCCATTTGCCGGAGAGATTCCCCTTGAGCGGTTCGGGATTGCCGATGCAGTTGTAGCCGTTCCTCTCGATGCTAGTGAGAAGGTTGTTGATTCGGCGAAGCGTTTTCCGGTCTTGCGTTTGCCAATCGGCGTATTCGGCCCATGCCCGGTCGTGCCAGAGTTTCTTCACGCCACGGCCCTCCGCCGGCGGCTTCTCGCAGGGCGTTGCTTGGCGCGCGCGGTTTTTCCCGCCTTGCCGTCAACTTCAATGAGGTCGTGGTAATGGCAGTTGCGTCCATGTTCTACATCGTCGATGCGCTGGAGGAGTTCCGACATCGGACGAGCGGAAGAATCGGGTATCTGTATCTTGAACGGGATGCCGCGCTCGGTGATGGACTGGTTGAGGAACACCGTGATCGCGCTGGACATGGTGAGGCCGAGGCTCTTGAAAAGGGCCTCCGCCGCGCGTTTGGTGTCGTCGTCGATCCTGAAGTTTATCTGTGCCATGGTGCTTTTTCTCCTTGCGGCGGGGATTGTAGCAGATTCGTGTTGCAGATGTCAACCAAACACTTTACATGAGGTAGTAAAACCATGAACTACGACAAACTTGCGGAATGTCCCGAGTTTACGGCGGTGAACGAATACGTGCCGGAGGTGGAGGCCGGGTGTGACGCGTACGGGCCCGAGTGGCAGCTGGAGGACCGGTTCATAGCGATTCTGGAGTCGCAGGGGTACGAGCACCTGAGGACGCTGACGCGCGAGGCGGATCTTGTGGACAACCTGCGCAGGCAGATGGAGCGGCTCAACGGCGCGGCGCTGAAGGGCGGGACGTTCACGGACGGGGAATGGAGGCGGTTCTACAAGGAGGTCCTGGCGAACGAGAGGGACGGCGTCGTGGAGAAGACGAGGAAGTTCCAGGAGGAGCGTCGCTTCGACTTCGCTTTCGACGACGGCCGCCACGGCAACCTGATGATCGTGGACGCGCTTGCCGACAAGTACGGGATGGACGCCGGCAAGACGCGGACGTTCCTGTCGAACGCGCTTGCCATCGGCGTTCTGTCCACGTCCGGCGAGGACTTCAATAAAATCCTGCCCCCGATGTCGATGTTCGCGGGCGACGGGGCGATCGCGTCGTACGCGGCGAAGACAGGCGCGATCGCCGCCGGCGTGGCGGCGCTGTTCGAGACGTACAAGGGTCTGCTTGCGGAACGGCTTTGACGCCGCCGGGCGCCTTGACGCCGCGCGACGGTCTGGCGCGCGCCCTGCGCCCGGCAACTTTTGTTTCTGTGATTCCGGGGCGGATTTCGGTATACTTAAGCCGTCCACACGATTCAGGAGAGCAACAGAGCAATGAGTTCCAAGAAGATGCTTTCGGGAAACGAGGCGATAGCATGGGGCGCGGCCAAGGCCGGCTGCGTGGTCGCGTCGGCGTATCCCGGCACGCCGTCCACCGAAATACTCGAGAACATAGCGAAGTTCAAGGAGACGGTGAAGTGCGAATGGGCCGTCAACGAGAAAGTCGCGATGGAGACGGCCATAGGCGCGTCGATGGCGGGCGCGCGTTCGCTCACGGCCATGAAGCACGTAGGGCTGAACGTGGCGATGGATCCGCTCATGACGTACTGCTACGTGGGCGCGCTGGGCGGCATGGTGATAGTGTCGGCCGACGACCCGGGGATGCATTCCTCGCAGAACGAGCAGGACAACCGCAACATCGCCAAATTCGCGCGGATACCCCTTTTCGAGCCGTCGGACTCCGCCGAGGCGTTCGACATGGTGCAGAAGGCGTTCGAGACGTCCGAGCGCTTCCAGACGCCGGCGATGATCCGCATGACCACGCGCACCTCGCATTCGTCAAGCCTCGTCGACACCGGGGATTTCACTCCTGCGCCGCATCCGTGCCTGCCGTACAAGAAAGACATTTCGCGCAACATACCCGTGCCTGCGTTCGCGCGCGGCATGAGGCTTGCGGCGGAAAAGCGCACCGCGGCGCTGCGCGCGGCGGCGTGCGCGTCGCAGCTCAACAGGATCGAGCCGGGCAAGACGGAGATCGGATTCGTGACGTCCGCCGTGGCGTACCAGTACGTGAAAGAAGTCTTCCCGGAGTATTCCGTGCTGAAGCTCGGATGGACCAATCCGCTTCCGCTTGACCTCGTGGCGAAATTCGCCAAAGGGGTGAAAGAGCTTGTGGTGGTGGAAGAGCTCGATCCGTTCATGGAAGAGCAGATACGCGCGGCCGGAATCGCGGTGCGCAGGCACGAGACGGAACTGAACATGCTCGAGCTCAATCCCGACCGCCTGCTCGCGCTCCGCGCGGAGATCGTAGGCGACGTGAAGGCTCCCGCGCCGTCCGCGCCGCCGGCGGACCTGCCCACGCGGCCGCCCGTGCTCTGCGCCGGCTGCGGCCACCGCGCCGTGTTCCACGTCCTGCACAAGCTCGGCGCCACGGTGACGGGCGACATCGGCTGCTACACGCTCGGGGCGTTCCCTCCGCTCTCGGCGATGGACTCCACGATCTGCATGGGCGCGTCCATCGGCAACGCCGCGGGGATGCGCAAGTCCGGGCGCACCGGGCGCATCTGCGCGGTGCTGGGCGATTCCACGTTCTTCCATTCGGGCATTACCGGCGTGCTTTCGGCGAACTACAACGGCACGCCTGTCACGACCGTCGTGCTGGACAACCGCATCACGGCCATGACGGGCCACCAGGACAACCCCGGGACCGGAAAGACGCTCGCGGGCGACCCCGCGCCGGTGGCGAACATAGCCGACATCGCGCGCGCCTGCGGCTGCAAGCGCGTGCACGAGGTTTCGGCGAACGACCTTGCGGAGCTCGAGCGCGTCCTGAAGGACGACATGGACTCCGGCGAAAGCGCCGTGGTGATAGCGCGCGCGCCGTGCCGCATCGCGGCGAAGCTCGCGCACGAGGGGCTTTGCGAAACCGATCCCGCCAAGTGCAAGGCGTGCGGCTCGTGCTTCAAGCTCGGATGCCCGGCGATGACGCGCGGGGAGGAAGTCGCGCCCGGGCGCTTCAAGATGAAAATCGACCCCGCGCAGTGCGCGGGATGCACGCACTGCGTCCAGACCTGCAAGTTCGGCGCGATACGCAAAGTGAAGTGAGATGGAGCGCTCCTTGGGAAAGGCCGCCCCGGCCGGAGCCGTGGAATCCCTGCTGCCGCAGCTGCGGCGCAGGCTGGAGACGGCGCCGGATTCGCCCGCGTTCATGATAATGTCGGGCGACCGCTACCTGTCCATCCCGTGGCGACAGTTCATGCGCGACGTCGACGCCGTGTCGATCGCGATGCGCAACCGCTACGGCCGCGGATCGGCGATCGCGCTTCTCGGCGAAAACTCCTACGAGTGGATGGTGTGCCACGCGTCGTGCCTGTTCGCGGGGATCGCGGTGGTTCCGCTCGACGTGTCGCTGGATCCGTCCGAGATCGCGATGCGGATAGCCTTCGCCGGCGTCAAGGCCGTGATATTCTCGGCGCAGAACAGGGCGAAGATACGCGAGACGATGCGCCTCGTGCCCGGCGGTTCGGTGCAGTACATCGGATTCGGGTCGCTCGAGGCGGACCGCGTGGTGGTGGAAGGCCGCAAGGCGCTGAAGTCCGGCGGGAAGTCGCTGCTGGACGAAGACCGCGATCCCGGCGAAACGGCGTCGATAGTCTTCACGAGCGGGACTACGGCGCAGCCGCGCGGCGTGGAGCTGTCGCTGCTGAACATGTCCGCGTTCCCGGCGTCGGCGGCGCGCGTGCTGCCGGCGGAGGAAGGCTGGCGTTCGCTGATGGCCCTGCCGCTGTACCACATATTCGGGATCGCCTCCACGTATTTCCTGCTCGTGCGCGGAGTGGCGCTCGGCGTGTGCGCCGACTTCAGGCGCCTGTACGAATCGGTGAACCGGTTCCGCGTCCACTGCCTTTTCCTGGTGCCGGCGCTTGCGGACGTCCTGGCGCAGAAGACGTTCGCGAGGCGCGCATGCGCCTCGAACCGCGGCTTCGCGGCGGACGCGGACGATTCCGCGCCGCCGCTGAAGTGGATACTCACGGGCGGCGCGCCGCTTCCGCGCCGCACGTTCGAGAACCTCCAGGCGCTGGGCGTGAAAGTGCTCGAAGGCTACGGCCTGACGGAGACGGCGTCGCTGTTCTCGCTGGCCCCGTACGCCGACCCGCGCCCCGGCACGGCAGGGCTGGCCTCGCCGCTGTGCGAGACGGCGGTGTCGCCCGACGGCGAACTCATGATCCGCGGACCGGGCGTGATGAAAGGGTATTTCCGCGATCCCGAGGGCACGGCGCGCGTGCTTTCGACCGACGGCTGGCTCGCCACCGGCGACACGGGCTCGATATCCCCGGACGGCTACGTGACCGTGACCGGGCGCCGCAACCGTTCGATAGTGCTTTCCTCCGGGAAGAAAGTCGCGCCGGAAGAGCTCGAGACCAGGATCTCCGCCCTGCCGGGAGTGCTCGAGACCGTGGTGTACGGCGACATGTCCACGCGCGTGATCACGGCCGAGATATACGCGTCCGTGCCGGAAGATCTCGTCCGCGAGCAGATAGCGATGATGAACACCATGCTGCCCATCTACAAGCGCGTGCGCAACCTCGTTTTCCGCGACAGGCCTTTCGAGCGCACCGCCTCCGGCAAGATACGCATGAGGAAGGCTCCGGCGGAGTGATGGGCGCGCGCGTTTGCGCAAAGGCGGCGGCGCGTCCGCGCGGATGGAATTCCTGGCGCTGGCAGATGGCGCACGCGGCGACCGCGCCCGAAGGGGCCGCGGCGCTCCGCGTGGCGGAGCGGTATCCTTTCTTCGCGGTCCCCTACGCTCTGGAGCTGGCGGCGAAATGCCCGGAATTCGCGCTCCAGACGTTCCCCGACGCGCGCGAGCTCGCCGACGCGGCGACAGGGCAGGCCGATCCGTTTTCGGAAAACGGCGCGGCGTCCGCCACGCCCGGGATGAAACACCGCTACCCGGACCGCGTGCTCGTGATGGCGTCGTGCGCGTGCGCGATGCGGTGCCGCCACTGCACGCGCAAGGGGCTGCTTCCCGGCGCGGGGACGATCCTGGAGCCGGGGCGGCTCGGACGGGCCGTTGCGTGGGTGCGCCGGCATCCTGCGGTGCGCGACGTGCTGGTGTCCGGCGGCGACCCGCTCGTGCTGCCCGACGCGCGCGTGAAGGAGATAGTGGACGCCTTTGCGGCGCTGCCGCAGATCGACATAGTGCGCGTATGCACGCGCGCCCCGTGCACGCTGCCGATGCGCGTCACGCCAGCGCTCGCCAGGATGCTCGCGCGGCCGCGCAAGGTGTGGGTGAACACGCATTTCAACTGCGCCGGAGAAATCACGCCCGAGGCCGCCGCAGCATGCGCGCGCCTCGTTGACGCCGGGATACCGGTGTCCTGCCAGACCGTTCTGATGAAAGGCGTGAACGACACGCCGGAAAAGATGCTCGCCCTGCTGCGCGCGCTTACGCGCATCCGCGTGCGCCCGTACTACGTGTTCCTGTGCGATCCCGTGGCTGGCGTGTCGCACCTGCGCGTGTCCGCCGCAAAGGCGCGCGCGCTGGAAAAAACCGTCGCGGAAAGCATCGGCGGACTGTCGATGCCGCGCTTCGTGGCGGACGTCCCCGGAGCGCGCCGCAAGATTCCGCTGTCGTCGCCGGAGTGCGCCGCCGCGCTGCGGGAAAGGAAGCTCCCACTGTGAAACCCAAAGAGACCCTGCGCGGCATGGCTTTCCGCGCCGTATCCGCATTCGCCGCGCTCGCGGCGCTTACCGCGTGCTCGCGCGCGAAAGGCATCCCCCGGGATTTCAAGCCGGCGGAGCGGACGCGTTTCCTCGACCCGTACACGAAAGCCGTCCAGACCGACGATCCGGAAGCCGGCAAAAAGATGTCCTCCTCCCCCGGCTTCTGGCCTGTTCCGTGCGGGCAGATGGATCCCCTCGCGAAAAAGCCCGTGCCGCGCGTGATCTACACGGTGTTCGAGAAAAGCGACACGCCGTTCGAGGGATACGACCCGTCGGTCCCGAGCCCGCTTTTCAAGGTCAACCAGGTGGGCTATCTGCCGGACTTCCCGAAATTCGCCTACATGGGCGCGTGGCTCGGGCCTGAGTACGGGCCGTGGAAGCCGAAGAATCCGCCCGGCCCGTGGCGTCTCGCCGACGCAAAGACAGGCAAGACGGTGTTCCAGTCCCCTTCGCCGCCGGTCCTGCGGATCGAAGACCGCACCGGCAAGGAAGGCGTCCTCTACACCGGCGAAGAGACGTATGAAATGGATTTCTCGCAGGTGAAGGCCGAAGGCTCGTACTACGTCGAAGTGCCCGGCGTGGGCAGAAGCGACGATTTCCGCATATCGGCCGCCGCGGCGGAGGAGGCTTTCAGGGTCCACATGGGCGGACTCTACCAGAAGCGGTGCGGGATCGCGAAGACGGAGCCGTGGACGCACTGGACCGGCGCAGCGTGCCACACCGAAGTCGTGCGCGGGAACTTTCCGCCCGAGGAAGGCGAGCTGAAGCCCAAGTGCAGGATGTTCGACATCATCCGGCACAACACCGACTGGGAGCGCGGCGAGCGCATACACGCGCCCGGCGGCTGGCACGACGCCGCCGACTACGACCGCAGGCCTATGCACCTTTACATCGTGAACGAGCTTTGCGCCGTCTACCTGGCGAAGCCCGGGAACTTCCGCGACGGACAGCTCGCCATCCCCGAAAGCTCGAACGGGATCCCCGACATCCTGGACGAAGCCGAGTGGGGCCTGCGCCACATCCTCGCCTGCCAGCAGGCCGACGGCGGCGCCGGAACGTGGATCGAGACGACGGGCCATCCGGCCCCGGGCAACGATCCGGCCAAGGATCCGATGCGCTATGCGGTTTCGCGCGCCACGAGGCGCAGTTCGCTCGCGTACGCCGCCGCGGCGTCGCTGCTCGCGCGCTGCCACCCGGCGTTCCGCGCGAAGTATGCGGAATCTGCGCGCAGGGCGTGGGATTTCGCGATGCGCGGGAAACCCGAAAGCGACGTCTTCGCGGTGAAAGGCAAAGGCGCCGTCGAATGGAAGGCAAGCGAAAACCTGCCCCCGGAACACCTGCTGAAGGCGGCGATCAACCTGCATGCGCTGACGGGCGACATGTCGTATCTCGAAAAGCTGCGCGAGGAATACGCCTGCCTGAAACGGGGAATGGACAAGTATTCGTGGAAGTGGCGGCCGCTGTCGTTCACCGGCGAACGCGTGCTCGGCTATCCGGACAGGCTCGATCCGCAGACTGCGGCCCTGCTGCGCAGGTGGGACGCCGCCCGGATCAGGATGGCCGACGCGCTGCTGCGCCAGACCGGGGCGTCGTACGCCTACCGCGTCCCGTGGCCAGCCCCGGGCGAGCCCTGGGTGGGCGCGATGTCGTTCGGCGCGTCGCACCCGCTCGTCCGCGCGATGCATTTCGCCGCCGCGCACGCCATCACCGGCGACAGGAAATACCTCGAAGGGATTTCGCTCGCCGCCGATTTCCACAACGGCTGCAATCCGCAGGGAACGACCCTCACGAGCGGGCTTGGCAAGACGTACCCGGTGGCGTTCCTCGACCTGCCGTCGTACGTCGACGGAATCGCGGAGTACGTGCCGGGCATAACGCCGTACCGCTGGACGTACGCCGTTCCGTGGAAGGCGGTCGAGACCGTTTTCGGCAAAGACCGCAAATACGCGGGCCGGTGGCCGGTCTGGAGAAGGTGGGGGAACGTCGAGAACCTCACGGTAGAAGCCAGCGAATACACGGTTTGGGAGACGATCGCGCCGGCGGCCGCGATGTCGGGGTACATGATCGACCCGAAGGCGGCGGCGCCGGCCGGCCCGCGCCCGAAGCCGGCGGGGAACATCCAGGACCTGCCTGGCTACTGGGTCCTCCCCTGATCCGGCCGGGGCCGCGCATGGAAGTCCGCCAAAGGAAAGGTTCGACGAGATGGAAAACGACAAAAGGCTGAAACGTCGCGTATGGGTGGAGATAGACCTGCGGCGCCTGCGCGCGAACTACGAAAAGATCAAGGCCGCGGTCGCGCCGTGCGCGGTGCTTCCGGTGCTGAAGGCCAACGCCTACGGGCTCGGCGTGCAGGCGTACGCCGAAGCGCTCGCCGGCGCGGACGCGCCGGGGTTCGGCGTGGCGGAGCCGTTCGAGGCCCTGCAGCTCGCCGGGTGCGGCAGGCCGGTGCAGATACTTTCGAGCGTCCTGCCCGACGAAATAGCCCCGATGGTCGAAGCCGGCGTCACGCTGCCGGCGATAGACCTGCCCACGGCGAAGGCGATAAGCGACGCCGCCTGCAAGGCCGGCCGCACCGCGAAAGTGCATGTGAAGCTCGACACGGGCATGGGCAGGCTCGGCATACTCGCCGCGGAGGCGCCGTCGGTCGTCCGCGCCATCGCCGCCCTGCCGGGGCTCGATCTCGAAGGCATATTCTCGCACTGCCCGATGGCGTACGATCCGGCGGACGTCTTCACCGATTCGCAGATAGACCTGTTCCTGTCGGTGGTCGAGGATCTGCGGCGCGGCGGCATAGAGTTCCGCCGCGTGCACATCGCGGCGAGCGACGCCATAAACAATTTCCCGCGCGCGGCGAAGCCGCCGTTCAACATGGTGCGGACGGGGATAAACCTGCACGGCTCGTTCGACCCGAACGGCGAACGCGCGCTCGACGTGGAAAGCGTGCTCACGCTGAAGACGCGCGTGGCGCAAGTCCGCACCCTCCCCCCGGGGACCACGCTCGGCTACGGCAGGACGTGGTGCCTGAACCGCGTTTCGCGCATAGCCACGATCTCCGCGGGATACGCGGACGGCCTGCCGCTGGCGCTCGGCAACCGCGGGCACGTGATACTGCGCGGCCGGCCCTGCCCCGTGGTGGGGCGCGTTTCGATGGACTACACCACGATCGACGTCACGCACGTTCCGGAAGCCGCGCCGGGAGACGAAGTGACATGCCTCGGCGGCGAAGGCGCGGCGAAAGTGACGCCCGACGCGTGGGGCGCGCTTAAAGGGACGCACGCATACGAGATAATCTGCTCGCTCGGAAACCGGGTCGAGCGCGTATGCGTGCGTTGACGGCGGCGCGGAGGAGCGCGTCCTCCCCCGCCGCCTGATGCCGGAGTGTCCCGTCAGCCCAGCTTGCCGTTGGAGCCGAGCACGTCCACGATCTTGTGGATGTACATCTTCTTCATGTTCTCGCGGGCGGGGCCGAGGTACTGGCGCGGATCGAAGTGGCCCGGATTCTCGGCGAAGTACTTGCGGATCGCCGCGGTCATGGCCAGGCGCGAGTCGCTGTCGATGTTGATCTTGCAGACTGCGCTCTTCGCCGCTTCGCGGAGCTGTTCTTCGGGGATGCCCACCGCGTCGGGGAGCTTGCCGCCGTACTTGTTGATCGTGTCCACTTCGTCCTGGGGCACGGAAGAGGATCCGTGGAGGACGATCGGGAAGCCGGGGAGCTTCTTCTCGATCGCGTGCAGCACGTCGAACGCGAGCGGCGGCGGGACGAGCTTGCCGGTCTTGGGGTCGCGCGTGCACTGCGCGGGCGTGAACTTGTACGCGCCGTGGCTGGTGCCGATGGAGATCGCCAGCGAGTCGCATCCGGTGCGCGAGGCGAAGTCGATCACCTCCTCGGGCTTCGTGTAGTGCGACACCGCGGAGGACACCTCGTCCTCGACGCCGGCCAGCACGCCGAGCTCGGCTTCGACCGTGACGTCGTGCGCGTGGGCGTATTCGACGACCTTCTTGGTGAGGGCGATGTTCTCCTCGTAGGGAAGCGACGAACCGTCGATCATCACGCTCGAGAAGCCGGAGTCGATGCAGCTCTTGCACGTTTCGAACGTGTCGCCGTGGTCGAGGTGCAGCACGATCTCGGGCTTTTCGCAGCCGAGTTCCTTGGCGTATTCCACGGCGCCCTGCGCCATGTAGCGGAGGATCGTCGGGTTCGCGTACTTGCGCGCGCCCTTGGAGACCTGCATGATGACAGGGCTCTTCGTCTCCACGGCCGCCTGGACGATGGCCTGCATCTGCTCCATCGTGTTGAAGTTGAAGGCTGGAATCGCGTATCCGCCCTTGACTGCCTTGGCGAACATTTCGCGGGTGTTCACCAGCCCGAGGTCTTTGTAGTTGACCATTGCGCTTCTCCTTTTGGGGTTGAAAGACTGGAGGGAAGTATACTATTCCCGCGCGCCGAATTCAAGCGCCGCCGCGCCGCCCGCCTCATACAACCAATTACTTTCATGCGCACGAAGAAAGAGGGCGGTGCGCCGTCGGGCGTGACCGTCGCCTTGGCTACACATATAGACGAGAAACTGCCTCATGAGCAATTATTTGCACCAGAACCACTGCTTAAGATGCAAATATTTGGTATAATGACACCGTTTCTTCCCTTAAAGGAGGATAGGTAATGCGCACATTTGACTACAGCCACATTTCAGACGAGTTGCGAGACAACGATGTTTGCAATCTCATTTCCGCGATACGCGAATATCGCGGGAAGCAGACATTGTTTATTGCCGCAAAGCCCGATGCTTTGAAGACGTTGTTGGAGATTGCCAGAATACAGTCGACATCCGCGTCGAATAAAATCGAAGGCATATCAACCTCGGACGCCAGATTGAAAGCTCTCATGGCGGAAAAGACAGAACCGCGAAACCGGAACGAGGAGGAAATCGCCGGATATCGCGATGTACTCGCTACGATTCATGAATCGCACGATGTCATTCCAGTCTCGCCCAATGTGATTCTGCAGCTGCACCGCGACCTCTGCAAGCACATGTCACAGCAGGGCCTCGGTGGACATTGGAAGACAACGGAAAACGTAATATCGGAAACCGATGCGTCTGGCGCAAAGAGAATTCGCTTCCAGCCTATGTCGGCATTAGAAACTCCAGACGGCATGGACCGTCTTTGCGCCGCCCTGCGCGATGCTCGGCAGGCACATACCTACGACGATCTGCTGCTGACACCTCTGTTTATACTCGATTTTCTCTGCATACACCCTTTTACCGATGGAAACGGCCGCATGAGCCGTCTATTGACATTGCTGCTTCTGTATCACTCTGGATACATAGTCGGCAAATACATATCGATTGAGATGATGATAGAGAAATCCAAGGAGACATACTATGAAGCTCTGCGAGCATCATCCGCCGGATGGCTTGACGGCGACAACGATCCGAAACCGTTTGTGAGATACTTTCTTGGGCTTCTGCTCAAATGCTACCGCACGTTCGAGGAACGCGTAACGGACATTATCGGAGCTAAAATGTCGAAGCCCGGCCGCATCCGCAATGCGATTGACCGGATGGTCGGGAAATTCACAAAGGCACAGCTGCTTGAGACATGCCCGGGCATCAGTGAAACCACAATGGAACGAACGCTCAAACAACTGCTGGACGCTCGCTTCATCCGCAAGATCGGCGCAGGCCGTGGCTCGGCATACTGCAAGGCGTAGGAGACAAATCAGCCCCGCACTTTGCGAATTGCGGGCTGCTTGATTGCGCTACTTTACCTTCACACCCGGCGCGGCGCCTGCATTCTCTCCTTGCGCGGGAGCGTGCGGTAGGGTATACTTCCGCCTATGGCATCAGACAATGAAAACAGACCTGGCGACGGGCGCAGGCCGCCGTCGCCGCCGTCCAGGCGGTCCCCCTGGGCAGTGCTCGCGCTGTTCCTGCTCATGGCGGGGCTTCTGTGGACGTGGTTCCGCGAGCCCGCGGGGCCCCAGGCGGGCGTGAAACAGATGTCCGTCTCTGAGTTCATGGATTTCGCCGTGGAGAACGCCGGGCGCATCGAGATGCGGCGCGTCCGCGACATGAACACCGGAAGTTCCTACATCGAAGGCGGCCTGAAGAAGGCCGACGCCCCGAAGCAGGAGGAAGAGCGGCGGCCGGCCGGCCTTTTCGGCGTCCAGGGCCCGCCGCGCCCGCAGCTGGAGCGGCAGTTCCGCGTGACGCTCGTGCCGGGCGAGAACGAAGCGCTGAACGATTTCCTTCTCGAGAACAGGATAAGCTGCCCCGTGGAGGAGGTCGCGCCGTCCGTGCTGGGGCCGATCATCCGCGAAATCGCCATGTTCGGGCTGTTTTTCGCGCTGTTCTGGTTCGTGTTCCTGCGTCCGATGCGCGGGGGCGGCGGGCCGTTCGGCGCCGGGAAGTCGCGCGCGCGCCTGCTCGAGAAGGAGAAGGCGAACCTGACGTTCGACGATGTGGCCGGCATCGACGAGGCGCGCGAAGAGGTGCAGGAGATCATCGAGTTCCTGAAAGACCCCGCCAAGTTCCGCGCCCTCGGCGGGCGCATCCCGAAAGGCGTCCTGATGGTGGGGCCGCCGGGAACGGGCAAGACGCTCCTCGCGAAAGCCATCGCGGGCGAGGCGAAAGTCCCGTTCTTCTCGATATCCGGCTCCGACTTCGTGGAGATGTTCGTGGGCGTGGGCGCGAGCCGCGTGCGCGACATGTTCGAGCAGGCCAAGCGCCACAAGCCGTGCATCGTGTTCATCGACGAAATCGACGCCGTGGGCCAGCGGCGCTCGGCGGCGGGCGGCAACATCAGCGGCGGGCATTCCGAGCAGGAGCAGACGCTGAACGCGATGCTGGTGGAGATGGACGGCTTCGAGTCCAACGAAGGCGTGATCATCGTGGCGGCCACGAACCGTCCCGACGTGCTGGACCCGGCGCTGCTGCGTCCCGGCCGCTTCGACAGGCAGATAGTGATAGACCTGCCGTCGCTGAAAGGCCGCGAGAAGATACTCGCGCTCCACGCCAGGAAGATAAAGCTCGCGCCCGACGCCGACCTGAAGCGCGTCGCGCGCGGCACGCCCGGATTCTCCGGCGCGGACCTCGCGAACCTGCTGAACGAAGCCGCGCTCCTGGCGGCGCGCAATTCGCTTGACGGCGTGACGCAGGCGATGCTGGAGGAGGCGCGCGACAAGGTGCTGTGGGGCCGCGAGCGCAGGTCGATGGCGATGTCGAAGCGCGACCGCGAAACGACCGCCTGGCACGAGGCCGGGCACGCGCTTCTGCAGATGATGCTTCCCGACACGGACCCGCTGCACAAGGTGACGATCATCCCGCGCGGCCGCGCGCTGGGCGCCACCATGAGCCTTCCCGAGCACGACGTGCTGAACCGCACGGCCGCGCAGTTCAACGCCGAACTCGTCGTCCTCGCCGGCGGGCGCATAGCGGAGGAAATGTTCACCGGCGCGATATCGACCGGCGCGGCGGCCGACATACAGGAGGCCACGCGGCTTGCGCGCAACATGGTGTGCCGCTGGGGCATGAGCCCGAAATTCGGATTCCAGTCGCTGCTCGAGCCGCCGAAGTTCACCGCCGAATCCGTGCCGCCGGCGTTTTCCGAGGAAACGGCGAAGTCGATAGACGAAGAGGTGGGCAGGCTTATTTCCGAGGCCTACGCCAAAGGGCGCGAGATGCTGTCGGCGAACCGCGACAGGCTGGAGAAGCTCGCGAACGCGCTGATAGACCGCGAGACGATAGACGGGCGCGACGCCGAGGCGCTTGTCGGCATCGAGCCGAAGCGCCGCGACGGAGACTCCGGGGAGGACGGCGCGGAGCCGGAAAAAGAATCCGCGCCGGACGCCGGAGGCGCCCCGGCGGCCGGACATGCCGGAGAGGACGCCGGCGGCGCGAAGGAGGATGCGGCGGAATGATCTGGCGCTGCCGGGATTTCGCGTTCGACACGTCGGAGCATCCGCTCGTGGCGGGGATCGTGAACGTCACGCCCGATTCGTTTTCGGGCGACGGCGCCGTCGACCCCGTCGCGGCGGTCCGTCTTGCGGAAAGCCACTTCGCGGCGGGGGCGGATTTCGTTGACGTAGGCGGGGAATCCACGCGGCCCGGCGGCGCGGAGCCGGTGGACGCGGAGACGGAGATGGCGCGGGTGGTTCCGGTGGTGCGCGCGCTTGCGCGGAAAGGCGCGGCGGTGTCGGTGGACACGAGGAACGCGGAGACGGCGCTGGCGGCGCTCGAGGCCGGGGCGGCGATCGTGAACGACGTGTGCGACACGGCCGAGGGCGATCCAGTGGCGGCCGCGGCGGCGAAGCACGGCGCGGGATTCGTGGCCACGTGGTCGTGCGGCGCGGTTCCGGCGCGCCGGCCGGAAGGACGCGGAGATCCCGAAACCGCGGTTTCGCGCGCGCGCGCGGCCTTGGGGCGGATGGCGGCATTCGCGCGCGCCTGCGGCGTGCGCGGCGATTCGGTGGCGTGCGATCCCGGGATAGGGTTCGGGAAGTCCGTGGAAGAAGACGTGGCGCTGCTGCGCGCGGGCGGAGCGGTGGCGCCGGGCCTGCCGGCGATGTTCGGCGTTTCGCGCAAGAGCGTGCTGGGCGCGCTGTGCGGCGAATCCGATCCGCGGAAGCGCGTCGGCGCCGGTGCGGCGGCGGCGCTGTGGGCGGCGGAAAACGGCGCGGCGATCCTGCGCGTGCACGACGTGCGCGAAACGGTGCAGGCGCTGAAAATACGCGCAGTCCTGGAAGGGAGGAGCTGGAAATGGACCAGATGACGGCGGTTCTGGCGGACGGCTGGGCGGCGTTCCTCGACATCGACTGGTGGATGGTGCTGCAGATAGGCACGGTGTACGCGGCGATCTACGCGGCGCTCGCGCTTTCGCGCGGGTCGCGCTTCGGGCAGGCGCTGGCGGGCATAGGCATATACGCGCTCGCCACGGCGGTGATTTCGTACGCCTTCGACTTCGACGTGCTGAACGCGATACTGCGCTACGTGCTGCTGTACCTGCTGGTGTCGTCGGTCGTGATCTTCCAGCCGGAGATACGGCGCGCGCTGACGGCCATCGGCTCCATGAGCGTGTTCGGCACGCCTGGCGCGTACGGCCGCGACGCCACGAAGTCGGCGGCGGAGCGCTTCGCCGACTGCTGCATGGAGCTTTCCCGCAGGCGGCTCGGCGCGCTCTTCGCGTTCGAGCGCGGCATTTCGCTGCGGAGCTACGAAATGAGCGGCGTGAAGATCGACGCCGAGCCGAGCCCGGAGCTGCTCGTTTCGCTGTTCACCCCTCCCCTGCCGCTGCACGACGGCGGCGTGGTAGTGCGGCGCGGGCGGCTGGCGTCCGCGCACTGCCTGTTCCCGCTGTCGCTCAAGCCCGAGCTCGCCTCGTGCGGAATGCGGCACCGCGCGGCCGCCGGGCTTTCGTCCGAGACCGACGCGCTGGTCGTGGTGGTCTCCGAGGAGACGGGGCGGATATCGGTGGCGCACAACGGGCATCTGTTCCGCTATTCCGGCGAAGACGCCCGCGGGCAGCTTCTGCGGTGGGTGGCGCGCGGCCTGCCCGGCGCCGGATCGCTGAACGAGCGTCTTTCGGAATGGATCTCGATACGCAGGGCGCGCCTGGCGTACTTCTTCTCGCGGCGCGAGCGCGCCGCCGACGCGCAGGAGGCTGGCGTGCGCGATCCGCAGGCCGGGGAGGACGGAAAATGAAAAGAACGGGGTTCCGCGCGCTGCGCTTCGCCAAACGGCTCGTGTTCCGCAATTTCGGCCTGAAGCTGCTGTCGTTCTTCCTGGCCTGCCACATATACCATTCGATGCGCCCCGGCAAAGGCGACGGCGGCAAGGCGGCGCCGAAGCCCGCGGCCGCGCCCCTGCTGCCGATGGTCGCCCAGCCGGAGGTCCAGACCGTGTACGTCACGGTGACGAACACCGTGACCATCGTCTCGAACGCGGTCCCCGCCGCGCTCGCTCCGGCCGCGCAGGCCCCCGCCGCGGAAAAACACTGACACGGACGGTCCTGAAATGGAAAACAGATTGCGAGTGCGGAAAGAACCGCAGGAGGCGTGGCGTTCGCCGAAGGTCAAGACGATAGGGTGGCTGCTCTTTCTCCTGGCGCTGTTCCTCCTGCTTGCGCAGACCACGTTCAACTGGCGCGACATAGCCGAGCTCAAGACGCCGGCGCTGTCGCCGTCGTCCAACCTGCTGGGCATAGCGGGCGACAGGTATGCGTGGGCGATGTACTCGTTCTTCGGGCTGGCGGCGTGGCTCGCGCCGCTGCTTCCGCTCGCGCTGGGGCTTCCGCTCGCGCTGGGCCGGCGGCCGCGCATCCTGCGGACCGCGCTTCTCTTCTCCGTCGCGATGCTCGGCGCGTCGTGCCTTTTCCAGCTGTGGGACGCCCTGCCGGGCGTGTGCGCCGTCAAGGAGCGCGTGAACTTCCAGTTCGCGGGCGGGACGCTGGGCTACCTTGCGATGACGCGCGGGCTCGACGAATGGTTTTCGCCGTTCGGCTCCGGCGCGATAGCGGGGATCGCGCTCGCCGCGTCGCTTCTGGCGATGGCCGGCGCGGGCAATCTGGTGTCGATAGCGGCAAGGCTCGTGTCGTGGGCCGCGGACAGGGAGAACTCCGGCGACGACGTCGGGAGCGACGCGGCGGCCTCCGCGGCCGGCGACGCCGAGCGCGCCGCGCGGATCGAGGCCGCGCGCGAGGAGGCGCGCCTCGCCCGCGAGGAGG
>CADCBS010000052.1 GCA_902799715.1 uncultured bacterium
ACGCATGATGGGAAAACATATTTCCAAGCACACTGCGAAAAGGCAAAACAAGGTCGCAGTATGAATCTTGTCTGGACAAAACGAGGCGTTAAGCGGCTTCAATCCGCGTTCGACTACATCGCCGACAATTTCTACCTCGACTACGCAATTTGATTCGATCGAGACGCCCGAAATGCCGTATTGCGGCTTTCCGACAATCCCGAAATGGGCCGAGAGGCATTCCCCGAAATCGAACGCCCGGAGATCCGCAAGATTCTCTGCGACGACTACAACTACTGGATCTACTACAGGCTCAAGAAGCATCTGATTGAGATTCTTTCCGTTCGCCATTGTCTGATGAGAATTGATACTCCCCGCCAGCTCTGACCCGCTTCGTTCCTGTTTCAAAAAGCCACAGACCAACACGGATGCCCGGCGCGCGGCCTCCTGCGACTTTGCTTCGCAAAGCTCCTCGCGTCGCTCGTCGGGCAACTTGACGGCTTCGCCGCAGGCGCATCTACGCTTGCGCCATTCCTGGTAGGGACGGCGTTCCATCGCCGTCCGCCCATCCTGGTAGGGCGAGCGCACACCCCGCATTGAGCCCGCTTCGCGGCTCGCTTCGTTCGGGGGATATACGCACGACGAACAGCGCGTCGCCGTCCGCCGCCGTCTCGATGGACGCGAATTCGCCGCCGAGCGACATCACGCCGGAGGCGCCCTTGCCCATGAACATCCATTGGTCGACCACGGGCGGCGTGTAGTAGAGCGCCTGCCATCCGGTGCAGACCTTGTCGAGGAACGGCTCCTCGAAGCCGTCGCACATCTTGTGGATGTCGCGGAAGAAGAGGCGCTTGCCGTCCATTATATGGCCGCGGGTTGCGCATTTCTAAACAATGCCGCATCCGCCCCATGCTTCTTGACAGGGAAGGGCAAAGGGAAAGGACAAGTTAAATGACACACAATATGGGCAGTCGCTTTGGCAAGCTACCCTTCGAGAACATCCGTACGGCAGTCCTTCCCTTCTGCGGGAAACAGGACTTGCATCCAGACTCAAAAATCCTCTTTGCCGCCCATGTTGGAGTCGGGGCAACGCATGTCGGCACAACCTGACATGCCGACATGCCGATTACGAAAGCCTCAATTGCCAGATGTAGCGCCTTGGTAATTTTCTACTTGAAGCGCAGGAGCAAATGTGAGATTCGACCAGTTGCGATTGCCGCGCCCTTGCCTCCCATTCGCTGCAACGCACGATAATGCTTCAGCGCCAAAGCACCTGCCCCATGGTTTTCCTCGTAGGAAGCAATTTCACTTAACACGTCAACCATCTCGCCGACAGCGACATCTTCTGCCTGAACAAGCAGACGCGCCGCATCAGAGTAGTTGCGCAAGGCATGTCAGTCCGCAAAGCAAACATAAAGTCAATAGGCCAAGCGTCTTCATGTTCAGACACCCTTGTTAGAATGCGCCGCGGCCACGACGAACCTGAGGCCTATTGACAGGGCCGTTACCAACACCGCCACCGTTACCGCCTGTACCCGCCCCCGTCAACCCGCTGCGAAATCAACGGCCACCTATCTCGACAAATCAGGGATTTGGAATCTCTGTCCGCCGCGGGCGCGCCTGGGCGCATCTGCGTTCCCGCCGTGTTTCGCGTGGCAGCCGCCATCTTGGCGGCGGTAGGACGAGCGGGCGCACAGCGTGACCGCTACGGCAACTCCACCTCGACCTTGAAGAACCGCATCGCCGCCTTCTCCGCCGGCGTCGCCCCTTCAACGGCTTTCCAATCGCCCTCCAGCGACTCTGCCCCCTTCACAACCGCCCGCGCGCCTGGCACGTTCCATTGCGACTGAGGCGGATCGACCGCGATGTTCTCCAAATCCGGCGTGCCATCCGCCTTCATCGAAAACGCGCTGATCTTGAACTCGTCCATCTTCTGTGGATCAAGTCCAACCACATAGCATTCCCAGACCCTCCTCCCGTTCGCGGCCGTTTTCTTGGCGGACGCCTCATACGCCTCGTATTCGTCCACCACGTCGGGGTCATGCGCCGTGAGCCACGCATACGGCACGGGTACCTCCGTCGTCCTCGTGGCCGTCCAGACGCTCGCCCAGCGGTAGTTCGCTACCCACGCAGCATCCTCCCCTTCGCTCTCCACATCGTCCTTAATATACCGCCATTCGATTGTATGCTCGCCGTCGCCCGTAATCTCCGTTGAAGCTGCCGTCCAAGCCGTAACGCCGTTCAGACGCAGCTTCACAACTCCGTCCACGGCCAGCTCGGCATGGTCCCACTCGTATTCGTCGTCCTGCTCGCACGACGTGCGCCACGAGAACGAGAGTGTCCCCGGCCCCATCACCGTCGTGGAAAGGACGGAACTCTGCTCATGCGTGATCGCACCTGACTTCATCGCCTCGCCGTTCGGCGCCGTCGCATCCGTCACGCGTGTCCAACCCGCGTCGCCATCGCCGCTTGTCGTGAACCCGTGATCCGACTTGCCCATCGTATCCCCGATGGCCCACACCTTTTCGATCACGAACGTTGCCACCTCGGAATTGAGATAGTCCGGCATCACCGCATACGCCTTCACCGTGCAGCTGTCCGTCACGTAGAACGGCCCCGTGTACTTCGTCGAATGGGAATTCGGATCGTTGCCGTTCAGCGTGTAGCGCACAACCGCGCCCTCCGTTGCGCAGGAGATCGACACCTTCGTCTTCGACCCCGTGAACGCCGCCGCCGCTTCCACCACCGGCGTCGCCACGTTCACCCACACGCGCGTCAGGCTCGCCGTCACGACAGACGAGTCGAAGAAATCGTCGCTGAACACCTTGGCCTTCACCACAACCGAATCGCTGAACGAGAACGGCCCTTCGTAGATCGGACTCTCCGCAGTCGGATCGCTCCCGTCCAGCGTGTAGCGCAACACGCCATCGTTGTTCCACGCAATCGACACCTCCTGATTCGAATGCTCGAACTCCGCCCCGTCCACAAGCGAGAATACGGGATCGGCGCATTGCCCAAGCGCATACTCCGCCGTCACCACCTCACTCAACAGACCGTTCTTCACGGCAACTGCCTTGACCGTCGTTTTGCCATATATCTTAAAACGCTTATACACAGGACTCTCCGCAGTTGGTTCCGCCCCATTCGTCGTAAAGTGGATCGTCGCCCCTTCCGTCGGACAAGTCATCGACACCGAAAGCGAGCCACCAAACACCGTTCCACTCTCTGGGGAGATAACAGGCTCATCGGGGTTCAATGCAATTGCAGTATAGGTCGCAGTGTACGTGGCCTCGCCCATAACAGTCACGACCTCACTATCCCAACCGGCGAACTCATACGCAAACTGGGGCGTAGCCGCCTTCGTCGGAGTCTCGCCGTCATATACCGGCATCGTACCATCAAGGACAGAATCCGTTTCAAGGACTGTCCCATCCTCATTTTTCCATGTGACAGTGTAGCGTATGCCGGACACGGCGAACGCCGCAGTCAACGTCTCACCCGTCTGTGAACTACCAGACAACACCTTGTGCATAAGTGTGTAGTTCCCATTGTGCTGAGGCGTCCACGTGACTGCCCCGCTGCCAGTCGCGGACTTCAACGTCTCGCCGTTCACCGACACAACCGCCGTTGCACCCGATGCCGCGCCATCCACCCATACGGTTGAGTAGCGAATCGTCTCGCTCGTCGCCGCCGTGCGTGTGCCGGTTGCAAGATCAAGTTTCACCGATGCACTCGTACCAGAACACATCGTTGCGCCTTTTGCCGAAAAAGCCACGCACAAGGCAAAGGCAATAATGCAACTTCTTAGAAAACTGTTCATTTGGATTCTCCTTGCTGACTAAATTTCTATGCTCACTAAGGCTCAGCTACCGCTTCAGCCTTTCGCTCGTTTTGCGCTACCGCGATTCATTCTGGCAGGGTTAGGGAAAGGCGGAAGCCGTTGATGCGGGCTTCGTAGTATCCCTCGCGCCCCGACGGAAAATAGCTGCTCCGGCTGGACGAAGTACAACCAAGGGCAGAGGATTCATAACTGCCGCCACGCATCACCCGTTCCGTCCCGGTGGAAGGACCTTTAGGGTCTGTCCCGCCCGACAGACTACTTGCATACCAGTCCAGACACCATTCCCACACATTGCCGTGCATATCGTATAGTCCCCACGGATTGGGCAATGTCTCACCCACCTCATACGAGTAGCTGGAATTTACCCAGCCTTTCTCATTGTACCGCATGTAATTCTCGTCTGCAGTGTCACCGTAGCTGTATGTCGTGGTCGTCCCAGCACGGCAGGCGTACTCCCACTGCGCTTCAGTCGGCAGATCGAAGTCAAGCCCCGTCCGCGTCCGCAACTTGCCCATGAACGAGGAGGAACCGACGGCGGAATACGAAGGCCAATTACCATCTGACCCGCTTTCACGTATCGCATAGTAGCTTACCGTTCCACGTGGACGCTTGTCACCGCAGGAATAAGACGGATAGCCCCCCGTGACGAGCGCATACTGTTTTTCCGTCACTTCAAACAACCCGCAAAAGAATGGCTTGGTGAGCGTGACTCGATGTGATTCATCGTTTTGGTCCTCACCCATGATGAATGTCCCTGCCTCTATCCGCTTCAGCACAAGTTTGGTTGTCTTGTATTCATCCACGTTGAATCCGCCGCTGGGCGGCTCTGCCAAGTACGTGACAGGATAACTTGTGGCATTCGCACCTGCGGACAGGTCAATCACGCAGTAGGTCGCGGGCGTCGTCTCGCATGAGACCTTGAATACGACATTCGACGACTTGAACGTGAGCCCTTCGGCGTTCATGTCCCACACGAACTTGTGGGTACCTGCGGTGAGCGCCGTGTCACCGGAAAGTTGCGTCGCAATGTTTGTCGTGTTAGCAACCTTGTCAATGGCTGTCACCTTCAGCGAAGTGAACACCGCTCGCTGTTTCGCTTCCGCCGCAATGTCGCCCGTCACCGTGTACGAGATATCAACCTTCCCGTTCCACGGATACCGCTGCTGCGCCGTCACGCCCGTAATCGTGGGCGCGGCGAGGGCGGACATTGCAACCATCGCCATTATTCCAGCTGCTTTGATTTTCTTGATGTTCATCATGTACTCCTTTGAAATTGGCCGTTGCTCTCACTGCCGCAAAATTGCGACTGCGGGACACAACTGCATTCGCACGCTATGTCATCTATGCTTCTTCTCTGCCAGGCATCTACTGTATGCCGCCTCCAACAAACTTGCCCCCGTCAAAAACTCATCGTTGCATTTCTTAAGGGCTGCAATATTGACACGATATTGTTGCGGGACTGCCACGAGTTCTTTTGCCATTCTTTCAAGACCTGCTGGGCACAGACATGCAGGAGAGCCAATGCCCACACCCAGTGAAGCATATTCCGGATCAAACAACGGCTCTTTGACATCCACGCCAAAAAACTTTTTCACAACGGCATTCGTAAGCTGTATAAAGTATGGTATCCGAACCACTTTGTAGCCCAACCGTTTATATTTTTCCGAATTGGAAGCGTCTCTCCGAATTCTCTCAGGGCTCGTATAATGCTGCACGCCATCAAACTCAACAATCATCTTGAGTTTTTCGCTCCTATAATCCGGTCGGCAGCGAAGTTTTTTCCCACCCACCGACCGTCCGATCATCTCATCGTGAATCCAGTCATTGACCCTTGGGAAAATGACTTTCAAATATTCATCTAAACCAGTACGATGGAGGCCTGTAGCACTATCAACTCCAGCTTTTTCCGCAGCTGCCTTCGTCTCGCGCAAAAAGCCCCATTTCTTTACAGAATCAACATTCATTCTTATTCTCCGTCTCTCCCGCACCTGTTGCTTGCACGTTGACACCCTCGGCGCGAGAACCAAGCGCAACGTGTCGTTCCCCATTTTCAGACATCGAAGCGGGGCGGGAAAACGAATGACACCTCCTTCGATGCATCAGAGGTAGGTGCCTGAGAGAACCTTCGAACGATACAACGAAGGAGGCGAAACTGCACGGACGGCAGTGTCCTTCTTCTTGCGTCGTTCTGACCGTTGCCTTCTCCTTGAGCGGCACCTCGGCAAACGATGTCACATTGTACGGCGCCATCTCGACAGAGGCACAGCCTCCCAGCAGCAAGGCGACGCCTACGCTTCCCAGTTTCAACTTCATTCTTTTCCTTCCTTTCGGACTTCAAGCCGCTTTCCGCGCCCGTTCAGTTGATACATGCCACTCTGGCGCGGAAAACAGAAAGCGGCGTGTATAATATCGAATGGAAATGTTGTATCAAAATTCCTTGCCCGTATGGATAAGGGTTGAGGTGAAATTTGCGATGTGGTTTTCGGCTTTTCGCGTCCAAAACTGCCATCCGACGTCAATGTCGAGAAGCCCAACGAAGCCAGGCAGGAGATTTTCCACCAGAACGCGCTTCTGATTCCATGTCTGATGCATCTCTGCTTGTTTCGCCAAATTTGCCGCATCCAGCCAAAAACAGGCTCAATGGCGGAAGAAGCCCCATGTGGCATGCTGATACTGTATGTCTGTCACTCCTCTTTTCATCAACCACCTCTATTCTTGCTCGCAGGGGGACTGGGCAGTTCGCCTTTTCTCAGTTCTCCTTCTCTGACAGAACTGCCGCACCGTCCTACGAATATTATTCGCAAATGAGACGTGGCCGTTACACCTAAAACAAATATTTTTTTGAAAACAGCGGATTAGGCAGGCAGTCCCGCCTTCTATCCGCCGTAATTGTCGCATGCCTCATGCGTCAATCTTGCAACGTCAAGGCAATCCGGAAACACAACCCTTTTCTATAATAATTGGGACTGTGCAGTTTCCTTATGTTGCGGTTCAAACGAACAACCCGCCGCCAGCCCGATGAAGAACACATAGGGTCGACGCCGCCCGTAACCGGACCAAAATAATCCAAACACCATTCCCACGCATTGTCTTCCATGCCATAGATCCCACATGCATCCGGATCCTTGACATCCTTCTTCCCTTTGTCGCAATCGCTTGCCGTTTCAGCACGACAGGCATATTCCCACTGGGCCTCTGTCGGCAGGTCGAAATCCAATTTCGTCTTCAACCGCAGTTTTGCCATGAACGTCCAGTCTTTAATGATTTGGGATGAACCGCGTATTTGATTGTATGACAATTCCATAGAACGCATGTCGTCTGCAATCCTGCCTCCCGTCACACGCTCGTACTGCTTCTGCGTAACTTCGAATACTCCGATGTAGTAAGGCTTGGTTAGCGTCACCTCGCACTTGCCGCACATCATAAACTTGCCCGGCTCGACGCGGCGGAGTACGAGCTTCGTCGTCTTGTACTCGTCCGTCCATCCGCCTTTAGGCTCGGCAGCGAGGTACGATACGGGATAGCTCGCCGCGTTTGGCCCCGCGGAAATATCTACGACGCAATACAGGTTTCCGGCGGAAGGACGGCTGTTCCCGGCCGCTTCGCCGGCCGGACCGGTGATTACGCCTGCAAGCATATCTTCGCCGTTTTCCTTGACTTCGTCGATACGCCTCTGCGCCTTGACCTTCACGAGACCTCCGGCGTCTCCGGACTCGATCGCCTCGGCGTAGATTGCGGCTGCGTGGCGCTTGAACGTCTTCTGCCGCCCCTCTTCGCCGTTGGATAGATAGGACCACCAGAAGTCAGCGATGGCAATCTTCGGCATCTTCCTCCCGCCCTTCTCCGCCTTGGCGGCTTCGGCGGCCTCGGTGTTGTCGCCTTTCGCGAACTCGTCAAGCGCCTTGGGCCAGTCGCCCAGGCTGGCGTATAGTTCCGCAATCCTCAGGTGGAGCGTTTTGTCGCCTGGACGCTTCTTCGACTCCGCGAGCGCTTTCTCAAGCTCGTCCCTATGGCGCACGTAGGACTTCGTGCCGTCAAGGAGACGGTAGATCGAGCCTCCATCGCTCTTCGGCATATTGCGAAGCGCGGATTCGATCATGTTCGCCATGTTTTCGGGCGGGAGGTCCGGGATTGCGGCCTTTAGCGTCTTGAGGACGCCTATCGCCTCGTCGAACGCGCCATGTCCGACGTATAGGGTGAACGAGCCTTTGAGCAGCAGCATCTTCGCCGCGTCGGACTCCGCCTTCTCCGCAAGCGCGGCGGCCGACGCGGCGACGTCCGCACGGTTTGCCTTCCCCGCCTTGAACGCATCCAGTTGCGGTCGCATGAGCTCATAGACAAGTCCTTCGACTTGCTTGAGCTCCTGTTTCGTTGGCATTGCCGCCAGCGACATCGCAACCGCCGCCAGCGACAGCATCACTGCTGATTTGATTTTCATCTCTTTTACCATCTTATTGGCAAATGAGACATATCCGTTATGTCTGAAACGAAAAAGTTTTGGTCATCCGTCGGCAAGCTCCGCCTCGACAATGGCGATCGCCTTCTCGACGCGGAACTTGATCTGGCGGAGATAGTTGTTGTCGATGCCGAATCTCCCGCACACCTCTTCCGCGGATTTTCCCTCCAGGACGTATGCGCGATAGACAGCCTTGGTCCTTGCGGAAAGCGCGGTCTTTGTAAGAACGTGCTCCACCGCCGCCTCATGCCTCGCCCTGTCCCACGCAAGGTCAAGCGCGACACCCTGTTCCGGCGGGGCGGAAGGTTCATCCGTCAACCCGTCCACCGGAATGATTCTGCCCACGCCATGGGTCTGTTCATATCGGTACATCCCGATAAGGCGTCTTCGTATGAGCATCTTCAGGAACGTGCGGAACTGCGCCTTCTCCGCCTTGTACTTCTGTCCCTCCAGGATTTTCACCAGATCTATGTACACTTCCTGAACCACGTCGTCTGGATCGTGGTTGTGGTCGATTAGCTGTACGAAACGCTTCATCGCCGGCGTGTAGAGGTTGAAGAAGCGGATCCACGCCGCATCGTTTCCGCCGGTCGCCTCGACGGCCAGTTTGTGGATGAGCGCATACGATGTGTCAGGGAATATGTCCATTCTACTACTCTACTACCTCGAATATGCCGTCCGCGCCAAACGCGGCGGCGAATTCCTCCTCTGCCGACTGCGGTGCGTCGGGCGGTGCGCCGGGCTTGCGGAGAACAAGCCATGCCGCCGCGGAAACTGCGGCGGCCGCGGCGAAGGCTCCGCCAAAGATGGCGGCAGCCTTCCACGACGACTTCCTCGACGCAGGCGCTGCGCCGCCACGGGACATTGGCGGCCGGCCCTCGCCGGGCCGGACGACGGTTTTCGCCATGGATGCGGGCGCTTCCAGAAGTTTCGCCAAGGCACATAGATCGACTGGCCGTTCCGCAGGGTCTTCTGCAAGCATCTGCGGCAGCACCTTCGCCCACGGCAGCTCAAGCGTCTCAAGGAGTTCAAGCGCCCGCGAGCCGGGTTCGTACCACACGCCGGTGAGAAGATAGACGATCATCGAGGCAAACGAATACACGTCGGCAGCCGGCGTAGCCTTCTCTCCACGTTCCACTTCTGGCGACATGTAGCCGCGGGTGCCCATTATGAGGCGCGAGTTCTCCGCCTCTGCGACAATGGTGGTGGACGCCCTGACCTCGTCGCGAAGCCTGCCGGAGAAAAAACGCAGCACGCCGAAGTCGGAAAGCATGACGTGCCCATCCGCGGAGAGCAGCACATTGCTCAACTTTACGTCGCGGTGGACGATTCCGCGGGCGTGGATGTAGTCGAGGGCGGATGCGAGTTCCGCGAACCACCCGAGCACGGACACCTCGTCAAGGCCGGACACTGCGACATCTGCAAGAGTGCGAGGCAATCCGTCTTTGCAGACCACAAGATCCATCACGAAGTACGGCGTATTGGTCGCGTCGTCGAAGTTGAGGTCGAACACGCGCACGACGTGTGGATGGTTGAACCGCGCAAGGACCCTGCCCTCGGCAAGGAACTTTTCCTTGAGAATGTCGATGTGACCGTCTTCGAGCGAGAACGACTTCAGTGCGTAATGGACGCCGAGTTGTGTATGCACGACCTCGTACACCGCCCCCATCGAGCCTTTGCCGAGGAGACGGACGATGCGGTACACGCCGATCGCGTCATCTGGATTGAACTCTGCCATCTTTCACTTTCCGCAGGCGCGGATTGCGCACCATAGACCGCTAAACCCCGATGACGTGGAAGGCCCTGCCGCCCATGGACTCGTCGCGGGTGTGGATCTTCCCGTCCCGGGACTCCGGCGCGGCCGGCGGACGTGCGGGACCCCGGGGCGCTATCTTTCCGGGCGGGCCCTCATGCGGGCGCGGCGGGCGATGTCGTCCCAGCCGTCCTTGCTGCTCCAGAACAGCTCCGCCTGGCATTGCGTGGCGAAGGCGTACGAGGACGGCTGCTCCACGACGGCGTTGAACTCGCGGGGCGGATTCCCGTTCGCGCGCAGGCGGCGGATGAATTCCCACGCGGAGCGGCCGTTGGCTATCCACTGCTCGTCGTACTCGGCCAGGCGGGCGACGGTGACTTCCTTGTCGCGCGCGAGCACCTTCTCGCCGGCGCATCCGAGCAGGAACGGTCCGGCCGGCGGCGCGTAGTTGGCCCAGTCCATGCGAATCTGCGCCTTCCACGCGAACCCCACGAGGCGGTTGTTCGCCATCGCCTTTTCGCACAGCGCGGCATCGGGGCCGCCCCGGCGCTGCAGATCGCATTCCCAGAACGGGAACCCGCCGCAGTTCTCCCAGAGTATCTCGATGGACGGATCGACCTTTGCTATCGCCTCGGCGGCGCCCTTGCGCCGCATGGAGTTGGAGTGCAGGCCGAAGACGATGTCGACGCCGGGGGCTTCGGCGCGGATGCGCCGCGAGACTTCGTTCACAAGCTCTGTCGCGGCCTCGGGTATCGGGCGTCCGCCGATGGTGGCGTTGGAGGTTTCGGTGAACGACTGGAAGTAGATTCCGTCGCCGCCCATCGGTTTCCACTTGGCGCGCCACTCGGCCACGATTGCGTCGGCGAGCTTCTTCAGGTCGAAATCCTTCGGATTCGTTCCGCTGAGCGTCCATCCCCACGAGAAGCCCCAGTACACCTGGACGCCCCAGGAGTGGGCGATGTCCACGACCTCGCGGGCGTTCACCACATACTGGTCGTTCCAGATTATCGCGCGGTTGAAGCGGGCGCGGGCCATGGACCTGAACATCGTGCGGCAGTCGTCGATCACCTGTCCCCACGAGAACACGCTGCGGATGGCCGTCTCCGGGGCGCGGACGCACTCGAAGGACGGTATCTTGCGCGCGCGGAAGAACGTGCCGGCGTAGAGCCCGGCCTGGCCGGCCAGGCGCCGTTCAAGGTCCGGCGCCACGACGTCGAGGAAGTCGAACACGGCCCAGAGGACGGCGGCGGGGCTGTCGCCGGCGAGCAGCACGATATTGCGGCCTTTCGCGTGGAACGTCTTGATGGCGTATCCGCCGGCGGGGACGCGCGTGGAGCCGAGGAGTTTGCGCAGCGTGGCGTTTTCGGACGGGATGCCGACGACGATCGCGTCGCGTTTCGTGGCGACAGGCTCGCCGCCGTCCTTTTCGAGCGGAAGCACGTATACGGTGGAAAGGTGGCCTTCGCGGAGGAAGTATGGGCCGAGGCGTTCGACCAGGACCTCGAGCGCGCGGCGCTGCGGGCCCTCGTCCGACGAATACACCACCTTCCACGTGCCGCCGCGCATGTTCTTGGCGATGGCCCCCTCGAAGAGCCGTGCGGCCTCGTTGACCTGCTGGGCCTCTTCGGCCGGCGCTGCCGCGCCCAGCGCGGCGGCCGACATGAAAGTTCCGGCGAGAAGCGCCATTCCCTGTTTCAGTTTTATCATTGCCATTGCTCCTGTCTGTCTCGGGTGTCGTTTTTTTCCGAAAGCGTTCCGGCCTGGCGCGGCGGCGTCAGACGCAGATGAAAACCATGCCTGGATTCGGGCTGCGCCTGTAGCGCGCGGGGATGCTCCATGCGTCCGGGAAAGAGCGGTGGAGCGGGGCGAAAGGGTCGCCCGCCTGGTCGCCCGGCATGTAGCCGCGGATGTGGTTCAATGCGGCGTAGCGGCTGCAGGCGCGCAGCACGGCGTCGCGTATCACGGAAGTGCCGCCGCGCGAACCGTATCCGGTAATGACGGCGAAGACGCCGCTGCCGCGCGCCCGCTCGTCCGACACGATCCGCTCCAGGGCGGCCGTGGCGTCGTCGGCGCGCATGCCGGGCGCGTGGATGTCGTATTCCGTCATTGCTCCTTCTTCCGGACGATGCGCGCCACGTACCCGCCGTTGGGGGCGAGCTGCATGGTTATGGTGTCGTCGTATTCCAGCGTGACGTCCGTGAGGTGCTCGTAGTCGGCCGGGTCGCGGGCGGCGTTCATGCCGTCGGCGAATATCTCGGCCGTCCACTTGCCCTTGTCGAGGAACGGGACGGTGGTCTTGCTCTTGCCGCCGCCGGGCCCGCCGATGACGGAAAGGTACCACACGTCGCCCTTGCGGCGCGCGATGGCCGAGTGCGAGTCGCCGGTGCCGCCCACGCCCACGGTTTCGTCCCATGTGACGGGGATTTTCGACACGAAGTCGAAGCATTCCTTTTCCCTGCGGTAGACGGACGGCGAGTCGCACGGCATCATGAGCGGCGCGCTGAAGTGCACGAAGAGCGCCATCTGGTGCGCGCGCGTGGTGGTTGTGCACGGGGCGTTGGAGGAGGGCTTGAAGTCGCCGGCGGTGCGGTTGCGGAATGCGCCTGGCGTATAGTCGGCGGGGCCCGCCGCGAGGCGGGTGTAGGCGGTGCGGATGTTGTTCACCGACTCGGGGTACGAGGCCCAGCGGACGTTCTCCATGCCGTAGACGCCCTCGAAGTTGAGCACGTTCGGGAAAGTGCGGTTCAGCCCGGCCGGGCAGTACACGCCGTGGAAGTCAAGGAACAGCTTGCATTCGGCCGCCGCGCGCGCCGCCCGCACCATGAACGCGGACACGCTCTGGTCGCGTCCGTCGAGGCCGTCTATCTTCACGCCTTTCACGCCCATCTTGGCGTAGTGCCCGAACGTGCTGCGCAGTTTTTCGCCCGTCAGGCAGGCGCGGGGGATCCATATAATCAGGCCCACGCCGCGTTTCGCGCCGTACTTTACCAGGCGGGGCACGTCGACGAGCGGCTTCATCGGGTCGCAGTCCTTCGACCAGCCCAGGTCGAGCACGGCGTATTCCAGCTTGAATTCCGCGGCGAAGTCTATGTAGTGCTCGTATGTCTCGTTGTTGACGCCGGCCTTGAACTGCACGCCGGAAATGTTGCGTGAGTTCCACCATTCCCAGGCGCACTTGCCGGGCTTCACCCACTTCGAATCGACCTGCGCGGGCGAAGCCAGCGCGAACACGGCGTCGTTGCCGGGCAGTTTGCCGATCTCCGGGGCCACGCCGAACACGCGCCACGGGTATTTGCGCGAGGCGTGCGTCCGGGCGATGCAGTTCGTGTAGGAAGCCGCGCGGAGAGTCCATCCCGAGCACCGGTACTTTTCGGGGAGGGGCTGGAACGCGGCGCGGAATGCGCGGGGCGCGGAGTCGTCCTTCACGTATTCCATGGACGGGTATTCTATGATGTCGCTTTCCATGGCGGCGATGGCCACGCCGTCCTCGAATTCGGCCACCACCGGCCCGAACACGTGCGTGCGCCCGTCGCTGAACACGGCGTCGGGGGCGGTCGCCTCCACGAGGCCCTCGGACGGGTGCTGGAAAGGATCGCCGTTGTATACGGAGCGCGGCGAAGGGGCGGTGGACAGCACGCTCTTGCACGTGGCGGCGAGCCTGAAGCCGGCGGTTTCGCCCTTCACGGCGACCGTGTCGCCGGATTCCTTCTTGAACAGGGTTTCGAACCTGTAGGCCACGCCGTCGTCGCGCGCGACGAGGCGCACGCGCCATCCGCCCTCGAACGGCACGAGCGTTTCATTGGCGGTGAGGTTCACCGAAGCCTTTTTGTAGAGGGGCGTGACGAGCTTCCCTTTGTACACGTCGTACACGGGCTTGCCGGGCTTGCAGTCGGCGCCGCCGATGGCGGGGCGGCCCTCGATGTCCATGCCCACGGGCGTGAACGCTATGCGCTCCTTGCCGTCGACTTCCACGGAGAATCCGAGCTCGGGCTTCGTGTGCAGGCGTATCGCGCTGCGACCGTCGGGGCTGGTCGCGGCGAAAACGCCGGAATCGGCGGCGATGGCGCACTGCGCCGCGGCCATTGCGGCGATCGCCGCCGCGAGTCTTTTTTTCAGATACATGCGTTTCAGCCTTTCGCGATGGATGGATGATGGCATTCGGTTCCGCCGCCCGCCGGGACGGCCGGCGGCGGGGCCGGCTCAGCGGCCGCCGCGCGACCGCGACCAGTCGGGCGAAGTCCAGTTGCCGGGCGCGTTGAACACGCGCTGCGGCGGATCGCCTTCGATGTCGATTATCCAGAGGGCGCCGTCGCGCGAAGCGACGATGTGGCGGCCGTCGGGCGCCCACGAAGGGTGCTCCCACGTCCCGGGGCCGGTGACGAGCTTTGCGGAAGAGTCGCCGGACGCGGCGTCCATAACCGCGATGTACCACTGTCCGCCGCGCTGGGTGGCGTAGGCGATGCGCCCGCCGGGGCCCCAGTCGGGGTTGACGTTCTGGGATCCGCGCGAAGTGAGGCGGCGGGGCCTGGCGCGCGAGTCCGCGCCGGCCGGCAGGACGTAGATCTGCGGGTGGCGCGTGGTGTCGGTGACGAACGCGATCTGGGAGCCGTCGGGGCTCCAGCACGGCGACGCCTCGGCGCCGTCCCTGGTGCGGGTCATGCGGCGCAGGCGGCTGGTGCGCAGGTCGAGCCTGTAGAGTTCGGGGTTGCCCTGGAAAGACAGGATGATCGCGCACGAGCCGGCGTCCGGCGCGATTGCCGCGCCGGTGGCGAGGCCCTTGAAGTTCGCCAGGGGCTTGCGCGTGTTGCGCGCGAGGTCGAGGATGTACACGAGCGGGGTGCCGCGAAGGAATCCGGTGTAGAACACCGTGCTGGCGTCGGGATGCCAGCGCGGGCCGACGGCGGCGCGCTTGTCGGCGGTGATCCTCTTCACGTCCATGCCGTCCGGGTAGCAGGTGTAGATTTCGGCGTTGTCGGTGCCGATCTTGCGGACGAACGCGATGCGCGAATCGGCGAAGCCTTTGGCGCCGGCGAATTCGCGCACGAGCGCGTCGCTGAACGCGCGCGCCTGGCGGCGCACGGCCTCGGCGTCGCCGGGCCTGACGGGGGCGTTGAGCATGCGTCCGTGCCCGCGGGCGACGACCTGGCCGCCTTCGGACTGGATGCGCACGGCGCCGTTCGGGGAAATCGTGAAGCATCCGGAGATTTCGATATTGCGCCTGAGCGAGTGCACGTACTCCGCGGGCACGCCCGGACCCGGGCGCAGGTCGAACCGCACGGAATCCTTGGCCGCGCCTTCCTTGGATATGTGTATGACCTGCCTGGCCGGGGCCGCGAACGCGGTCGCCGCCGCCGCGAGCGCGGCCGCTATGGCCGCCGTTATCGCCTGCTTCGCTGTTTTCGCCATTTCGTACCTGCCGTTTCTGTTTTTCGTGTTTTGCGTTCCGTGTCTGCGGTTTTCGCTTTGCTGTTTTGTTTTGTTTTGGTTTGTTTTGGTTCTGTTCCGTGGAAGTCCGGTCCGGGGCGCGCCGCGTCATGCGGCGGGCGGCGCGGCGGCCGCCGCGCGCATCCACCGCGCTTTCGCCTTTCCGGCCACGCGCCCCAGGAAGCGCCATTCGCGCGCCAGGAAGGGGATGGTGGCGACGCATGCGAGAAGGTCCGACGCCGGCGTGGCCGCCCATATCGCCGCCACGGGGTCGCCCTGGAAAGCGAGCGGCAGCAGCCAGATGCACGGGATCAGGCACAGGCCCTGGCGCATGAACGACAGCCCGATCGCGTAGGCGGGGCGGCCTATCGACTGGTAGTACGTGGTGGCGGTGATGTTCACGAAAATGCAGAACACCAGGCAGTTCGACAGCCGGATCACGCGCGCGGCGGTGTCGATCAGCCCGTCCGTCCCGGCGTCGGCCAGGCACCAGCATATCGGCCGCGCGAAGACCATCACGGCGGCGAACACGGCGAAGCACACGGCGCCGGTCAGCTTCAGTCCAATCGACAGGGCGTCGCGCACGCGGTCGAAGCGCCTTGCGCCCCAGCCGTAGCCCAGGATCGGCGCGAGCCCCTGCTGCATCCCCATTATCGGCATCAGGAACACGATCACGACTGTGCTGAACATCCCGGCCACCGCGACCTGGCGCGTGGCGTCCAGCTCGTCCGCCGCCCATATCGCCAGCGATGCGTTCAGCGACAGCGCCGCCGCGGCGCCCACGATCTGATGCAGGAAAGGCGACAGGCCGATGGCCAGCACTCGCCCGAAGGAGCCGCGCCATATCCGCACGGCGGATGCGCGCAGGCGGACCGACGACCTTCCGCGCGCATAGTACGACATCGCCTTCGCGCACGAAAGGAACATCGCCACGTTCGTGGCCCAGGCCGCGCCGGCGAGCCCGGCGTTCTCCGCGCCGAAGAAGTCGCGCACCGGCCCGACGGCCTGGAACGCCCAGATGAAGAGCGGGTCCAGGACGAAGTTCGCGCCGAACCCAACGATCATGCACTTCATCGACTCCGCGGGCGCGCCTTCCGCGCGCATGCAGGCGGACATCCCGAACGCGAGATGGGAGAAGACGAGCGAGAAAGCGAGCGTGCGCGTGTAGCACGCCGCGGCGTCGAGCGCGACGGGCGAAACCTTCGCGCCGCCCAGCACGGCATAGATGTCGCGCGCGAAGAAGAACAGGAGCGGCGCGAAGGCGGCCATCGCCAGCTTCAGCGCCACGCACTGCCCCAGCAGCTTCTCGGCTTCGCCGAGCCTGCCTTCGCCCAGCCTTATCGAAATCATGGACGCCGACCCCACGCCGATCATCACGCCGAACGCCGCCACTGCCATCAGGAGCGGGAACGACAGCGACAGCCCGGCCAGCACGTGGGAGCACAGGGACGGGTCGGCGACAGACCCGAACTTGCCGATGAACACCCTGTCCACGACGGTGTAGAGCGAATTCAGCGCCATCGACACGAGCGCCGGCCAGGAATAGCGCAGCAGGAGCGGCCCAAGCCGCCCTCCGGCCAATTGCTCGAGTCTGGCGTCCGCCATATTCCGCCGGTCCCCGCCGCCTCCGTCAGAACTGGATGGAGACCGACGGAAGCGCCTTGCGGATGCGGTGGCGCTCCTCCATCGGCAGCGGGCATCCCGTGAGCGTGAGAGTTGAAAGCTTCGCGAGCCCGCCCAGGTCGTCCGGGAGCTTCTCAATCTTCGTGCCGCCGAGGGATATGTTCCTTATCGAAGGCAGCGCGGCGATCCAGCCGGGGAATTCCGCGATTTCCTTGTTGCCGTCGAGCACGATGTCCTCGAGCTTTTCCATGCCTTCCAGCTGCGGCGGCACGGCGGAGAGCTTGCATCCCTGCGCGTATATGCGCCGCAGGTCCTTCAGCTTGGCTGTCGAGTCGGGGAGGGATTGCACGCCCGTGCCGTTGAGCCTGAGCCAGCGCAGGCGCGAGGCGTCGCCGAGCGCGGCCGGCAGGTTCGTCACGCCCGACCTGTCGAGGTTCAGGTACTCGAGGTTGGGGTTTTTGGAGAACAGCGAAGGCGGCAGTTCCGCGAGCCGCGGGTTCTCGCCCAGATATAGATGTTCCAGCGCTCCGAGCGAGCCGTCGGCCACGGCGGCGGGCACCGCCGCGATCCCGGTCTCCGCCAGGTCCAGCTCTTTGAGCGCCGGAAGCCCGGCGAAGAACCCCGGCGCCGAGAGTTCGGCTTCCGTGACGCGTCCGCGCAGGAGCAGGCGCTCCAGCGCGGCGCGGTCGCATTTCGACAGCGCCTCCGCGGATCTGGCCTCCGGGGCCTGCCTGGGAGCCTCTTTGTTGTCGAAACATCCTGCGGAAAGCGCCGCGGCCGCAACGGCCATGGCGCCCGCCAGCGTAAATTCTGCAATTTTCATGGCGCAAGTCTACCACATCCCGCATGGATATGGAAACCCAAAGGAACCGGCCCCCGCATTTTCTGCTTGCCACGGAGGGCGGGGAAATCTATACTTTCACACCGGAAAGGCCACGCTTGGCGGAAAGAACCGCCGGAAAAAACGGACTTGACGAAAGACGGAGCCGCAAAGACATGAACAAACTCCTGCATGCCTTGATATACATATTGCTCGCAGTGACGGGCACGATGCTCTATTTCGAGATCCAGCTCGACAAGAAGCGCCAGCTGCTGGGCGACAGGAACCTTGCGCTCGAGAACGCGCTGGTCGAGCTGGCATCGACCATCGAGACCAATTCGCCCCCGCGCACGAAGCTTGAAAGCGACCAGAAATGCCGCATCGACATTTCCCCGATCGAGGCGAACCCCGAGGTCAGCATAGTCTACAGCGACATTCTCGACGACTCGTACCGCGCCCATCTGGAGCTGAACGCCTCCGGCCCGTTCTCGTGGAACGACGCCGCCACGCGCCTCGACCTGCGCAAGATATACCAGCTCGACCGCGAAGGCAAGCCGGTCCCCAGCAAGGTGAACCCCGGCAAGTTCGAGCAGGAAGGCACGCCGATGGCCATGCTGCTGGCGGAGCTGCAGAAGCGCGCCGCCGCCCAGCTCGACACCTTGAAAGAGACGCGCAAGGAGTTGAAGGCCACGCGCGAGAAGATCCCGCCGATCGTGAAGAAGTTCAACGACCTGGCCAAGGAGGCCCGCGCCGACAAGAAGACGATCGTGGACCGCGACGCCACCATCAAGGAGCTCGAGACCGACAAGCAGAAGCTCTCCGACGACGTGAAGAACAGGGACCGCACCATCGCGGACCAGAACACGGAGATTTCCTCGCTGAAGCAGGAGGTGCAGACCGCCCGCGACGAAACGGCGCTCAAGCAGGAAGAGCTTGAAAAGGCGCAGAAGAAGGCCGACGAACTAGACCGCTCGCTCCGCCAGTGCCGCGAGGATCTGCGCAAGGCCCAGGAGGCGCTCCGCAACTCCGGCGGCGTAGTGGCGCGCGGCGGCGGCACGGGCGGCGCCACCGCGATAATGTCCGACGGCAAGGACAAGGGCAAGATCGTCTTCTGCGACAACGACAAGAACTTCTGCGTGGTCGAGTTCCACGACGACGCCCTGAAGGAGATGATGGGCGACGACCTGTCCGCCCCGCTCCCGATAGGCGAGATGATCGTCCGCAGGCCGGGCGCCGACGGTTCGCTCGGCGTGGTCGTGGGCCGCATCAGCCTGAAGAACTTCACCCGCGGCACGAAACTCGTCACCGCCGACATACTGCGCGAGGCGAAGCAGACCGACTTCCAGCCCGGCGACATAGTGTTCCCGGAGTGATGCACGCGATGTCCGGGTTCCTCCGCAGAGCGGCCTTGGCCGCCTTGGCCGCGCTGTCCGCGGCGGCCCTGGCGGGCTGCATCGCCGACACCGCGGCCGACAGGGATCTCCCCTGGGCCACGAACCAGACGTGGGAGGGCATGATGCCCATGCCGGGCGGGTTCAACAGCTACGACTGACCCCGGCGCGCGAATGCCGGCTTGCGCGCCGCGCCCCGATAGTGTATACTTCCCCTCCCCTTGCACGAGACAAGAGACAAGTAGAGAAGAAGAAAAGGAAACACCGACATGAAGATGATGTGGCAACCGAGCAAGATCAAGCGCGCCCGCAAGATAGGGTTCCGCGCACGCATGGCTACAAAGGGCGGGCGCAAGGTTCTCGCGAACCGCCGCAGGAAAGGCCGCAAGGCCCTCGTCCAGGTCTGACGGGCGCCGGACAGCGGTCCGGCCGCAAAGACATGGGCAATCGCCTTCCGGGACATTGCTACAAGGCGGTATTTGACGACGCCCGCGCGATACGCGGGCGTTTCTGTGTTGCATACGTCGGCGGCGCCGCCGCGGAAGGCGACCCGCTCGCGGGCGTGATCGCCACGAAAAAGACTTTCCGCCGCGCACACGCCCGCAACCGCGCCAAAAGGCTGATGCGCGAGGCGTTCCGCCAGGAAGCCCCCGGCCTGCCGGCAGGCTTCAGATGCATCTTGATCGCCAGGGCGCGCATGCGCGACGGCGAAACGGCCATGCAGGACGTGCAGGCCGACCTGAAGAAAATCCTCGCCCGGCCCCGCGCGGACGCCGCGGACCGGCGGAACCAGACGTCTCCAAACCGATGAACAAGCAAGAGAAAATCATTGTCGCCATCCTCGCCGCGCTCGCGGCGGCCGTGACCTGGCGCGGATGCCGGAACGGCGAAAAGCAGGCTCAGGCGCAGGCCGCCGCGCAGCGGCAGGCCCAGGCCGCGCAGCAGCAACAGCAGCCCGCCGCCGCGCAGCAGCAGCCCGCCGCGCCGGCGGCCCAGGCGCAGAAGCCGGCGGCGGACGCCGTCCCGGCGGAGCTTCCCGTCGCAATCGTGTTGTCGAACGGCGTCTCCCGCGTGTCGGTCTCCTCGCGCGGCGCCTGCATCGTGGGCGTGGAACTGCCGGAATACCTTGAAAAGCCCGGCGCGCAGGGGCCGGACAATCCGCCCGTCAAGCTCGACTTCTCGAAGTCCCCGGCGCTCGTGCTTCAGTCTCTCCCCGGCGTCGATCCATTTGCGGAATACTCGCTGCGCGAGTCGCCCGACGGCGCGACTGCGGTGTTCGTTTCGGCCGACGGCCGCGTAGAGCGCAAGATATCCCTCGATTCCGGCTACGGCGTGACGCTCGAGGAGAAGTTCTCCGGCGTCGCCGGCGAGCGGCATTCGATTTCCATCGGCATGATGCGCGGCGACGGCACGCCCGACGGGATTGCGACGTTCGACGCCATGCCCGCGGGCGGGAAGACCGTCCACTACGCGTCCGATTCCGTCGAATCCCCCGCGGGCGCGGAACTGAAGCGCGCCCTCGGCACGTCTTCGTCCGGCGGCTGCGGCTGCGGATGCTCCGCCGCGAAGCCCGACCCCTCGGCCGCGACGCAGCCCATCTCCGGCGCGCACGAATGGGTCGCGATGAAATCGCGCTTTTTCGTGGCGGCTGCGTGCGGCGGCGAAGGCGTGGCGCCCAACGCCGGGTTCTTCCCGCACGTCTCGCACGTCTCCACGAACGGCGCGTCCGCAGTGGAATCGGTCTCCGCCGGCGTGATGTACGATTCGCTCCCCGCGGAGCGCAAGACCGCGTACTACTTCGGCCCGCGCAGGCAGTCCGACCTGTGGGACCGCGGCATGCGCGACGTGATGGACTTCGGCTGGTGCCGCTGGATATGCTATCCGCTCGTGTGGCTGCTCAACTTCCTGGATTCCGTGTTCGGCAACTACGGCGTGGCGATAATCGTGCTCACGGTCCTCGTGCGCCTCGTGTTCTGGCCCCTCACCCACAAGTCCACGGTCTCGATGCGCAAGATGCAGGAGCTTCAGCCGCTCCTCAAGGAGATACAGGCGCGCTGCAAGGACAATCCGCAGAAGCTCCAGATGGAGACGATGGCGCTGTACCGCGAAAAGGGCGTGAACCCGTTCGCCTCGTGCCTGCCGATGCTCGTGCAGATACCGTTCTTCATCGCGCTGTTCTACGTGCTGCGCTCCGGCGTGGAGCTGCGCTACGCGCCGTTCCTGTGGATCGACGACCTGTCCGCGCCCGAACATCTGTTCCCGGGCGTCTTCCCGTTCGGCGGGCTGAACATCCTGCCCCTGCTCATGGCCGCCACGATGCTCGTGCAGTCCAAGCTCTCGCCCTCCCCCGGCGGCGCCCAGGCCGCGCAGCAGCAGAAGATGATGACGTATTTCATGCCGGCGATGATGCTGATAATGTTCTACAACTTCGCTTCCGCGCTGTCGCTGTACTGGACCCTGTCGCAGACCATGGGCATCGCGCAGACTCTCTACATCCGAAAGAAATACGCCCCGCAGACCCCGGCTTCGGCCGCGGTCGTGGACGTCGACGTGCCGATGACGCGCCAGCGCCGCAGGCACGGCGGCTGAGCGCACCAGAAGGAAAGGATCCGGAAATGACAGCTACGATATCGACCGGCATGGGCGACATAACGCTCGAGCTCCTGCCCGAAGCCGCCCCCCTCACCGTGGCGAACTTCGCGGAGTACGCGAAGTCCGGCCACTACGACGGCACGATCTTCCACCGCGTGATCGACGGCTTCATGATCCAGGGCGGCGGCTTCACCCCCGACATGAACCAGAAGCCCACGCGCGCGCCGGTGAAGTGCGAGTCGCAGAACGGCCTTTCCAACAAGCGCGGAACCGTGGCGATGGCCCGCACGTCCGACCCGCACTCCGCCACCAGCCAGTTCTTCATAAACACCGTGGACAACGCGTATCTCGACTTCACCGCCCCCACCGAGCGCGGCTGGGGATACTGCGTCTTCGCCCGCGTGACCGGCGGCATGGACGTGGTGGACGCCATATCGAAGGTCTCCACGGGCTTCTCCGGCCCGCACCAGAACGTGCCCGAAGAGCCTGTCGTGATAAAGTCGGTGGTCGTCTCCTGAGGCCATGCCGCTTTTCGACAGCCACGCCCATTTCGCGCCTCCCCCGGAGGAGGCCGCCGCGGACGTCCTCGCACGCGCCGCCGCGGCCGGCGTGACCGGCGTCCTGGCGGTCGGCGGCGACAGCGCCGCGAATGAGGGCGCCCGCGCG
>CADCBS010000053.1 GCA_902799715.1 uncultured bacterium
AAGTCTCCGCCGGATCGGCAGCGCCGATCCTTCGCCGCGCCTGGGTTCGTGGTCGCGCGTAGCGCCGCGCCTTCCACAAAAAACTTTGAAGAGCCTTAAAATCAGCTAGCGGTTGGGGACAATGGGGACCGTGGGGACTTTGGCGACATTGGCGAGTCCCCGCCGTCGCCAAAGTCCCCAATGTCTCCATTGCCCCCTCGCCCTCTTCCTCTTCTCCCCTCATCATGCCCAGCCCTTTCTCTTCTTGATTCCTGCGGCCATTCTGCGCAATTCAGCCGTCATCTCGCCATAGCGCGCGGTTAGGTCGTCAAGCGATTGCGCGCCTGCAAGTCGCGAATACGCAGCCTTGCCCCAGTCTTCGCTGCGGGCTTCGCTGCGCGCGGCATACATCCGCTCCCGTATGCCGCCATGCTTCTTGAAATCATCTTCCAGCTGCGCAATCTGCTTCGCCAGCAGATACGTACATTGCCGGATGAGCGAGATCATCAGGTTGGCGGCGACTTCGCCACTCTTCTTCTCCATGTGCGGTGCGAAGGCTTCCCACGTGCCCACGCGCCCAAGACGCCGAGCTGCAAGCCCCTTCTCGGAGCCCTTCGGCCATTCGGGGAGTTTGTGTATCTTGAGATAGTCGAGATAGTCTTCGAGAAGCTCCTCAAGGCTCGCTTTCGCGACATTGGTCAGCTTCAGCTCCGTTTCCTTGCTTGTCGCCGACGCCTCGCTGCCCTCAATGATGTTCTGCTTGCCGCTCCGCGCCGCCTGCACCATCTGGTCGATGGTGCGGTCGCCGCGCTCAAGGAAACGCCTCACAAACACTGCGGTCCCCTGAAAAATGACATCGCTCTTCTGGTATGTAAGCAGCCGCTTGTAGCCGCCATGCGGCAATATGATCTGAGCGTCCATCAGCGAACCGCCCTTCTTGCCCAGGTTGGGGACTTCGGCGACAAGGGCGAGTCCCCATTGTCCCTGCAGTCCCCAATGTCTCCATTGTCCCCAAGGTCCCCACCCTCTCGCCTAAGCCATTTCACAGCCCATCTCCCTCAAAAGAATTGAAGAATTGAAGAATCGGATACGCTCACTTCGTTCGTACGCCCATCAATCGCAACTTCAACCGTATATGTTCCGCCATCCGTAGCATTGAGGTCGTAGTAGATGTCAACAAGTTTCGAGTTTGGCCGCTGCGAGCCGCGCACGTTCGTCACCGTCTCGCCAAATCCCGTCGGCGTGATGCCAAGCACAACCGCCGCCGTTAACATCATTATCAGTTTTCTCATTTCCGTCTGTTCCTTTCTTCGGCGGCGTGGGACACGCCGCCCTGCCAGTTTGCCGCTTGCAATCGAAACGAAAAGAAAACCTCTCTTCGTGTCTATTCCGAGGCCGTTCGAATTGCCTTGTAGGAAACACAAAGAGAGGAAGCGCGGCGGACGGGAATGCCGGGCATTCCGTCCGCTATTCGATGTCGACGACGCTCGCCCAGTGCACGAGCAGCTCGTGGTTCTTGGGCGACTGCTCGCGGCTGGATTCCGCGGCGGCGACGACAGGAAGCCACTTCTGCACCTCGGGGAGCTTGACCTTCAGCGCCTCGCACGCGAGCGCCATGTACTTTTCGGCGGCGGCGACGTGGCCGGACAGCCAGAAAAGCAGGTACGTGCGGGCGACGTCGGCGAGCGGGTCGCCGAGCCGCACGTGGCTCCAGTCGATGACGCGCCAGTCGCCCTTCGGCGTGATGATCACGTTGGTGGGGTTGAAGTCGCCGTGGCAGAGCGCCTTGCCGCGCGGGAAGCTCTGGAGCTTCATGTGCAGGTCGTAGCGCGTCTCGCGGGGGAGGGGCGAGGCCGATATCTGCGTGTCGAGCTTGTCGGCGAGGTTGCCCATGCGCCCGGAAGTCTTGGAGAATATCTCGCACTGGATGGCGACGAACTCCTTCAGGTACTTCACGAGGTTCTTCTTGTCCTTCGCCATCACGTCGGCGAGGGTTTCGCCTTCGATCCACTCGCGGCGGATGCACCAGTGGTCGCGGAGCTTGAGGACCTCGAGGACCTTGGCGACGGGGAGGCCGGTCTCGGCGGCGCGCGCCTCGTTCATGGCCTCGTTCAGTATGGCGCTGACCTTGTATTCCGGGCCGAATATCTTGAGGACGGTGTCCTTGTCCTTCACGACAACCTTGCCGGCGCGTTCGAGGAGGACGCCTTTTTTCGCGGACCGCGTCTCGCGGGCCGCGGGCCGTCCCGTTTTCTTCGTTGAAGCCTTTTTCATCTTTGATTCCTTTAGAGTGTCTGCGACTTCAGACTTGGGACTTCAGGCTTCGAAGCCGGAAGTCCGCTGTCCGGAGTCTCTTCATGTCACACCGCATCGTGCCTGCCGTAGTAGGCGTTCAGGTACATCTGCCTGATTTCAGACATCAGCGGATAGCGCGGGTTCGCGCCGGTGCACTGGTCGTCGAAAGCCTGCTCGACCATGTCGTCGAGGCGCGCGAGGAAGTCCTGCTCGTCCGGCACGTAGTCGCGGATCGACGGCTTTATGCCGATGCGCGCCTGGAGGTCGCGGACGGCCTTGACGAAGTTGTTGAACCGTTCGCCCTTGGACTTGCCCTGGATGCCGAGCGCGTCGGCGATCTCGAGGTAGCGTTCGAGCGTGTGCGGGTGGTCGTACTGCGGGAACGTGCCCATCTTGCGCGGAACGGGGTCGGCGTTGAAGCGGAGGACCTGCTCCATCATCAGCGCGTTGGCGATGCCGTGCGGGATGTGGTGGAACGCGCCGAGCTTGTGCGCCATCGAGTGCATCACGCCGAGGAAGGCGTTGGGCGTTGGCCATCTTCTCGCGGGCGACGGGGTTGGGGGTCTTGGAGACCGCCGCGTCGTAGCACTGCGGAAGGTACTTGAAGATGGTCTGCAGGGCGCGGATGGCGAGGCCGTCTGTGTAGTCGGTGGCCATCATCGAAGCGTAGGCTTCGAGGGCGTGGGAGACGGCGTCGATGCCGGAGGCGCTCGTGAGGCCGGGGGGCGCCATCATCTGCATGTCGGCGTCCACGATGGCCATGTCGGGCATGAGCGCGTAGTCGGCGAGCGGATACTTGACGCCGGTCTTCTCGTCGGTGATGACGGCGAACGGGGTGACCTCAGAGCCGGTTCCGGCGGAAGTGGGCACGCAGACGAAGTACGCCTTTTCGCCCATCTTCGGGAACGTGTACACGCGCTTGCGGATGTCCATGAAGCGCATGGCCATGTCCATGAAGTCGGCCTCGGGGTGCTCGTAGAGGACCCACATGATCTTCGCGGCGTCCATCGCGGAGCCGCCGCCGACGGCGATGATGACGTCGGGCTTGAAGCCCGCCATCAGCTTCGCGCCCTCCTTCGCGCAGGCGAGGGTGGGGTCGGGCGCCACGTTGGAGAACGTGGTGAACATGATGCCCTGGCTCTCGAGCGACTTCTCGATCGCCTTCGTGTAGCCGTTCGCGTACAGGAAGGAGTCCGTCACGATGAACGCCTTCTTCCTGCCGAGTTCGCCGCCCAGTTCGCGGAGCGCCACCGCGAGGCACCCCTTCTTCTGGTACACCTTCCCGGGCGCGCGGAACCACAGCATGTTTTCCCTTCTCATGGCAACCGTCTTCATGTTCAGCAGATGTTTGACGCCGACGTTCTCGGATATGGAGTTCCCGCCCCAGCTGCCGCAGCCGAGCGTCAGCGACGGGGCGAAGTTGAAGTTGTATATGTCGCCGATGCCGCCCAGGCTGGACGGGGTGTTCACCAGGAGGCGGCAGGCTTTCATTCTGTCTGCGAACTTCTCGAGCTTGGCGCGTTCGCCCAGCTCGTCGATCCAGAGGGACGACGTGTGGCCGAGCCCGCCGTTGTTTACGAGCAGAGCCTCGGCGATGTCGAGCGCGTGGTCGAAGTCGCGGCTCTTGTACATGCCGAGGATCGTGGTGAGCTTTTCGTGGCCGAACGCCTCGGAGCTGTCGGTGGAGGTCGCCTCGCCGATGAGCACTTTCGTGGATTCGGGGACCTCGAAGCCGGCCATCTTCGCGATCGCCGCCGGGCGCTGCCCCACGATCTTCGCGTTCAAGGCGCCGTTGACGAGCATCGTGGCGCGAATCTTGTCCGCCTCGTCCTTGTTCAGGAAGTAGCAGCCGCGCCTGCGGAACTCGTCCTTCACGTCGTCGTATATCAGCGCGTCGGCGATGACCGTCTGCTCGGTGGCGCAGATCATGCCGTTGTCGAACGTCTTGGAGTGGATGATCGAGCTGACGGCGTTCACGATGTCGCAGCTGGGGTCGAGGATCGCGGCCGCGTTGCCCGCGCCCACGCCGAGCGCCGGCGTGCCGGAGGAATACGCGGCCTTCACCATGCCGGGGCCGCCCGTCGCGAGGATTATGTCGGCCTCCTTCATGAGCAGGTTCGTCTTGGGGAGGCTCGGAGCCTCGATCCAGCCGATGATGCCGTCGGGCGCGCCGGCGGCGACCGCCGCCTCGAGCACGGCCTTGGCCGCGGCGATCGTGCAGTTCTTCGCGCGCGGGTGGGGGCTGATGACGATGCCGTTCCTGGTCTTGAGCGCGAGGAGCGTCTTGAATATCGCCGTCGACGTGGGGTTGGTCGTGGGGATCACGGCCCCGATCACGCCTATCGGCTCGGCGACCTTCATGATGCCGGCGGCCTGGTCCTCCTCGACCACGCCGCACGTCTTCGCGTCCTTGTACGCGTTGTAGATGTACTCGGCCGCGTAGTGGTTCTTTATGATCTTGTCCTCGACGATCCCCATGCCCGTCTCGGCCACCGCCATCTTGGCGAGCGGTATGCGCAGCCGGTTGGCCGCGAGCGCCGCGGCCTTGAAGATCGCGTCCACCTGTTCCTGCGTGAAGGACGCGTATCGCGCCTGCGCCTCGCGGACGCGCGCGATCTGCCCTTCCAGTTCGGCGATGCCGCCGTCGGCGGCGTCTGCTGTCTTGTTTTCGTTCATCTTTCTTTCCTTGGTCGGGTTCCGCCGGCTCGCTTTGCGCGGGGAACGCCCGTAGGATACCAATTTTTCCCGGTTCTAACAAGCGGCGGACGGCTCCGGCTCCGGCGGCGGCGGGGGCCATTTTCTTGGAGGTTCCCCGCGTTTCCGGACACGAAAATCGCCACGCCCCTGGAAATACTCGACCTTCGGCCGGCGCCCCTGCCTGTAGACCGACTCCGACTTGCAGGCGAAGCTGGAGCAGGCGCAAAGGACGGCGTAGAAGTGGCCAGGGAAGTCAATCTCCGACCTTTGTATACGATTCCTTGATGAATATATGACATAACGCCCAAAAATATACAATTCTCCTTGCCGTTTGCCGATAAATATAATATAATCCATCACGCTCGACGATCAAGGGGACAAAAATGCAAGAATGCGAACTTGTTGAACTTGTAGAGAAAATCAGGCGCGAGAAATGCGAAGGGCAGCGCATTGAGGTCAAAAGCGCGTCCACCGGATGCCCAAAGCATCTTTACGATACGCTTTCCTCCTTCTCCAACCAGAATACCGGCGGGACAATAGTGTTCGGCATTGACGAGAAGTCCGGGTTTGCCGTATCTGGCGTCTATGACATTCAGGATCTTCAGCACCGGGTCACGCAGCAATGTGCGGAAATGTCGCCTGCCGTTCGTGCGCTTTTCACGTCCGCCGAAGTGGACGGCAAGATGGTCGTGTCGGCAGAAATACCCCCTGCGGAACCCGTCCAGCGTCCCGTGTTCTATCGCGGAAGAGGGCGGCTCGGCGGTTCGTTTGTCCGCGTAGGCGACGCAGACGAGCCGATGACGGAATTCGAGATCTACAGCTATGAGGCGTACCGCCGCCACGAATACGCCGACAGACGCATCATCGAAACCGCCGACACGTCGCTTTTCGACAGCGATAGGCTCGCCGCATACGTCCGGGCGATCAAGACCGACAGGCCCAACCTCGCCGCCATGGTCACGGACGCGGAAATCCCCGCCAAGATGGGCCTGGAGAAGGATGGCCGTCCGTCCATCGCCGGCCTCATGGTGTTTTCGGCCTGCCCGCAGATTGCGCTTCCACAGCTTTGCATCACGGCCGTTGTCGTCCCGGACGAACGCATCGGCGCAGCAGGGCCGGACGGCATACGCTTCGCCGAGAACCGGCAGATGACAGGCGCGATCCCGGAAATGCTGGACGGAGCGGAATCGTTCATCTCGCGAAACGCCGCGCGGGCCAACGCCTTCACCAAGGACGGCAAACGCATCGACCGCCGTGAATACCCTATGATCGCCGTCCGCGAGGCGATATTGAACGCGCTCGTCCATCGCGACTACAGTCCGTTCACGGAAAGCTGCCCCATTCGAATCGAGATGTACCCCGACAGGCTGGAGATAACCAACAAGGGCGGACTCTACGGCGCGGCACCGCTTTCCGCGCTCGGACGCATCGACATCGGGAAACGCAATCCTCTTCTCGTCGACACCCTTGAACACATCGGCAAGACCGAAAACCGCAACTCCGGCATCGCGACAATGCGGGAGGAATGCACACGCGCCGGACTGCCGCCGCCGGAGTTCTCCGTGGTCCACGGCGAATTCAAGGTCGTGTTCCGCAACCGCCGCCCGGAGGACGATGTCGTGTTCGACAGGCGCAAAGCGGAAGAGACGCTCCTTGCGTTCTGCCGGGCGCCGCGCTCCCGCGAAGAATTGGCGACATTCACGGGCCGCACGCAGCCCTACACCATGCACTACCTTGTGCGTCCCCTTGTCGCCGCCGGCAAACTGGCCATGACGAACCCCGCCATGCCGAAGGATCCGGCGCAGCGGTTCATTCGCGTATAGCGACCCCTTCGGCATGTCGCTCGCGCCGCCCGCAGTGGCGCCGTGCAGTCCACGTCCAGCCACTTGGACGAGAGCATCCGGCCGGGCCTGGCCCCGGCTTTTCCGGGGCGGTTCCCTCCTTGGGCGGGCGGACGGCTCCGGGCGGCGGCGGCGTGGGCCATTTTCCGTTGGACTTTCGGCATCCGATTTGGGATAATACGTCCAAAACAATGCGCGCACGCGCTTCCGCCGCGGCAGGCGGAAAAAACCGCAAGGGCGGCCGGGCGCGCACGCAAGGAAAGGCTTGGGCCGGAGATGAAAGAACTGACGATGGACGATTTCGACGCCGAGACGGCGCAGGGGGTCGTGCTGGTGGACTTCTGGGCGCCGTGGTGCGGCCCGTGCAAGATGATGGGCGCCGTGCTCGAACAGCAGGTCGCGCCGCAGGCGGAGGCGCAGGGCGTGAAAATCGCGAAAGTGAACGTGGACGACGAGCCGGAGCTCGCCGCGCGCTTCGGCGTGCAGTCCATCCCCGCGCTCCTGATACTGAAGGACGGCGCCGAAAAGCAGCGGCTGACGGGCGTGCAGCGCGCGCCCGACCTGATCGCCGCGCTGAACGCGGCCGCCGGCTGACAGGCGCGCAGCGAACCGCGCAAACTACCGGAAGACCGAAATGACATTCTTCGAATCCCTGCGCAGACGCGGCCTGGTGGAGGCCGCCACGGACCCCGAGATAGAAAAGGCGCTCGAATCCCCGGTGACGGTTTACTGCGGGTTCGATCCGTCGAACTCTTCGCTGCAGGCCGGCAACCTGGTGTCGGTGATGACGCTGCGCCGCTTCCAGCTCGCGGGCCACAAGGTGATCGCGCTCGTGGGCGGCGCCACGGGCCTGATAGGCGACCCGTCCGGCAAGTCCGCGGAGCGCAACATGCTCACGCGCGGACAGGTGGCCGAAAACGTGAAAGGCATCCGGGCCGACCTGGCCAAGATACTCGATTTCGACGGCCCCAACGCCGCGACGCTGGTGGACAACCTGGACTGGTACGGCAACGTGACGGCCATAGAGTTCCTGCGCGACATCGCGGTGAACTTCCGCGTGCCGCAGATGCTCGCCAAGGAGTCCGTGAAAAAGCGCCTGGAGGCGAGCGAGGGCGCGCTCACGTTCACCGAATTCTCGTACCAGATTCTCCAGGGCAACGACTTCCTGCACCTGTACGACAACTACGGATGCACGCTCGAGATCGGCGGAAGCGACCAGTGGGGCAACATCACGGCCGGCACGGACCTCGTGCGCAAGATGCGCGGCAAGACGGTCTACGGCCTGACATTCCCGCTGCTGTGCGACTCGTCCGGCCGCAAGTTCGGCAAGTCCGAGGGCAACGCGCTCTTCATGGACCCGGCCAAGACTTCGGTGTACGACTGGTACCAGTTCTTCCTGCGCTCGTCCGACGCCGACGTGTTCCGCTACCTGAAGACGTTCACGCTCCTGGACGACGCGGAGACCGCGGAGCTGGAGGCCGAGATGGCGGCGCACCCGGAAAGCCGCGCCGCGCAGAAGCGCCTGGCCGAGGAGATGACGCGCGCCGTCCACGGCGAAAAAGGCCTGGCCGAGGCGCAGGCCGCGACGTCCGTCCTGTTCGGCGGCTCGGTGAAAGGCCTGCCGGCCTCCACGCTTGAGACCGTGTTCGCGAACGTGAAATCCGCCGCGAAGGCGCCGGAGGAGGTCCTGGGCAGGCGCGCGGCGGAAGTCGCCGCCGACTGCGGATTCTTCGCTTCGCGCAGCGACGCGCGCCGCATGGCGCAGCAGGGGGGGCTGTCGCTGAACGCGGAGAAGATCGGCTTCGACCGCGTGCTGGGCGCGGACGACTTCATCGACGGGCGCGTGGCGGTGCTGCGCGCCGGGAAGAAGAACCATTTCCTTCTGAAACTAAAGGGAGAACGCTGACATGGGCTGGTACGCCAAACCCGCCGCCCCCGCGAAAATACCGTCCGCGAAAGCGCTGTGGCAGACATGCCCGCGCTGCGGCGCGTACGTTCCGCGCAGGGAGTGGACCGACAATCTTTCCATCTGCCCCCGCTGCAACTACCACGGGCGCATCGGCGCGCGCGACCGCGTGGCCATGACGGCCGACCCGGGGACGTTCGCCGAGACCGACCGCGACGTGTCGTTCTCGGACCATCTTTCGTTCTCGGACGCCTCGGGCGCGTACGCCGAAAAGGCCGCCGCGACCGTGCAGAAGACCGGCGAGACCGAATCGATCCTGACAGGCACCGCCAAGCTCGACGGCATCCCCGTGGCGCTGGGCGTGATGGACTTCGCGTTCTTCGGCGGCTCGCTGGGGACGGGCACGGGGGAGCGCATCGCGCGCCTGTGCGACCGCGCGATCGCCGAAAGGCGCCCGCTCGTGATATTCTCCGCCTCCGGCGGCGCCAGGATGCAGGAAGGCATACTTTCCCTCATGCAGATGGCGAAGACGTCCGCCGCCGTCCGCCGCGTGAAGGACGCCGGCCTGCCGTACATATCGGTGCTGACTGACCCGACCTACGGCGGCGTGTCCGCCTCGTTCGCGATGCTCGGCGACCTGAACCTGACCGAGCCGAAATCGCTCATCGGGTTCGCCGGCCGCCGCGTGATAGAGAACACGATCCGCCAGAAGCTGCCCCCGGACTTCCAGACGGGCGAATACCTGCTCGACCACGGGTTCATCGACAGCATCGTGGAGCGTCGCGACATGAAGGCGTTCATCGCGAAGATGCTCCGCTACTTCGGCTTCTGAAAGAAAGGATTTCCGCAATGGCGAAGAACACGCCGGCAAAGGCCCCCGCGCGCGCCCCGAAGGCGAAAGACGCGATGGAGACCGTAAAGACCGCCCGCGACCCCGCGAGACCGCACCTGCGCGACTACATACGCCTCGTGTGCGACGATTTCACCGAACTCCACGGCGACAGGCTCGCGAAAGACGACCGCGCGCTCGTGTGCGGCTTCGCGACCATCGGCAAGCGCAAGGTCCTGGTGGCGGGCCACAACAAGGGCGCCACCGTGGAGGAGAACATGGAGTGCAACTTCGGCATGGCCAACCCCGACGGCTACCGCAAGGCGATGCGCGCGATGGCCCTGGCCGAGAAGTTCCACGTGCCCGTGGTCACTTTCGTGGACACGCCCGGGGCGTACCCCGGCCGCGAGGCGGAGGAGCGCGGGCAGGCCGAGGCCATCGCGAAGGCGATCGAGACCATGAGCGCGCTGAAGACGCCCGTCGTGACCGTGATCACCGGCGAAGGCGGCTCCGGCGGCGCGCTCGCGATAGCGGTGGGCGACAGGATCCTGATGCTCGAGAACGCCGTGTACTCCGTGATTTCCCCGGAAGGCTGCGCCGGCATCCTGTGGCGCGACGGCGCCAAGGCGCCCGAGGCCGCGGCCGCGCTGAAGATCACCGCGCACGACCTGAAGGCGCTCGGCGCGGTGGACGCCATAGTGCCCGAACCGCCGGGCGGCGCGCAGAAGGACCACGCCGCGGCGGCCGCCGCCGTGAAGAAGGCGGTCCTCGCCGCGCTGAAGGAGCTCGACGGCGTCGACCCGGAGTCGCTCCCGGCCGCGCGCTACGCGAAGTTCCGCAGGATGGGCGGCTTTTCCGCCTGACCCCGCGGGGGCGCCCGCCGCGCGCCTTAGACCAGCCCGGCGAGTATCGAATCCACCACCTCGAAGCCGCGCGGCGTGGGGCTGAACGCCCCGCCGCGCCGCGCGAGCAGCCCGGCGCGCTCCGAATTCTCCAGCACGCCCTCCCACTCCGCCACGCGGCCCGCCAGCACCGGCCGCCGCCGCGCCGCGGCGCGCGGATCGAACCCTTCGCGCGTGCGCAGCATGAAAATCTCGCGCGACACTGCGTCCTCCTCCGCTCCGCATGTCTCCTCTTCCGTGCGCGGCGGCTCCGCGCCGCTTTCGGCCGCGCGCACGAACGCCTCCGCGTCCGGCGCTGTGCGCCAGCGTAGCGCGCCCATGCGCGAAAACGCCCCCGCCCCCGCGCCCAGATAGTCCGCGCCGCGCCACACGTTCATGTTGTGCAGGCATTCGAAGCCCGGCTTCGCCCAGTTCGACACTTCGTAGCGCACGTATCCGGCGGACGACAGCAGGGCGTCCGCCGCCGCCACGCGGTCCAGGGCCTCGGCGGCGGGCGGCTCCGCGCCGGATTCCGCAAGCGCGGCGTCAAGACGCGTCCCCGCCTCGCGGATCAGCGAATACGCGGACACGTGCTGCGGCTCCAGGTCTATCGCGCGCTTGACGCCGTCTATCCACGATTCCGCGCCCTGGCCGGGCCACCCGGCGATCAGGTCGATCCCCGCGTTGGCGAAGCCCTCGCGCTTCAGGGTCCGGAACGCGGCCGCGGCCTGCGCCGCGGTGTGGGCGCGGCCCATGGCGCGCAGCACGGAATCGTCGAAGCTCTGCACGCCCATGCTGGCGCGGTCCGCGCCGCACGCCAGAAGGCGCGCCGCTTCCGCGGGGGTGGCGTCGGCCGGGTTCAGCTCCACGGTGAATTCGCGCGCGCCGCATCCGGCCAGCGGCGCGGCGGCGGCTTCGGCGAACGAGAACGACGGCGTTCCGCCGCCGAAGTAGATGGTTTCCGGCGCGAAATCGAGCGATTCCACCAGCCGCGCCACGGCCTTTGCGTAGCGGAGGCGGAACGCCGCGTCCGCGTCCGTGCGCGAAAACAGCGCGCAGTACGCGCACTTGGAGCGGCAGAACGGGAAATGGACGTAAAGCTGGGTCTGCATCGCGCGATGTCCGCCTGCGCGGGACGGGGGCGGGGGGGGGGCTTCAGCCGGCGTCCGCTTCCTCCGCGTCCGGCCCGGCGGTAGGATCGCATTCGGCGCCGCCGCGGTCGCGGGGCCATTCGCTTTCCGGCACGCGGAGCGGTTCCAGCGGCGGGTCGCCGTCCTGCGGCGGAAGCGCCTCCCAGGCGGCGGCGTGTATTTCCATGCCCTTGCCGCGGAAAAGCGTCTCGAACTCGGTCCAGCGCTCCGGGGCGGAACGGTCCATCGGCGGAACGCGCCGGAAGCGCGGGTCGGCGGACATGATTCCGCACGCCTCGACGAAATAGGCGTCGTGGTCGGTGGCGAACTGCAGGCGGCCGCCGGTTTCGAGCTTCTTGTGCAGGGCGTCCAGGAAGAGCGGGGAGAAAAGCCTGTGGCGGCGGTGCTTTCGCTTGGGCCAGGGGTCGGGGAAGAACACGTAGAGCGTGCGCACGTGCCGGTCCGGAAGCAGGTAGTGCAGGGTGTAGAGCGCCTCCAGGCGCACGATGTGGGCGTTGGCCAGGCCCAGGCGGCGCGCCTTGCCGTCGAAATCGCGCACGCGCCCCAGCATCCTTTCTATGCCGAGGAACTCCACGCCGGGGTTTTCGGCGGCGCGGCCGGCGAGGAACCGGCCCTTGCCGCAGCCGATCTCCACTTCGAGCGGGCGCGACATGTCGTACAGCGCCGGGCACGGCAGCGGCTTGCACGGGTCGGCGACGGGCAGCACGCACCAAGGCTCCGCGAAGCGTTTCTTCACTTCCCCTCCGTTTCCGACATGGCGGCCGCGAACGCGGGCGGCGGCGGCACGGGCCTGCGCGTGGCGAGAGACACGAAGCAGTGCTCGGTGAAGCCCTTCGCCAGCACCTCCGCGCCGCGGCGCACGGTGCAGGCGATCTTCAGTCGCACGCCGCGGAAACTTTCGCACGTGCAGTCCACCTCGAGAAGGTCGTCGTATCTCGCAGGGCTTTTGTAGTCCACCTCGGCGTGGATCACCGGAAGGGCGAAACCGTCCTCCTCGCACTTCTTGTAGGTGTAGCCGGTCCTGCGCATGAGCTCGTTGCGCGCGCGCTCGAATATAGTCAGGTAGTTGCCGTAGTAGACCACGCCCATCATGTCGGTGTCGGCGTACGGGACCCTGTATTCCATCGTGACGGTTTTCATGGGCGCGAGTATACCAAAAAAAAGAGCGGCCGCGCGCAGGCGTTCCGCTTGGAAATTGGTGGCGGGAGCTGGATTCGAACCAACGACCTTCAGGTTATGAGCCTGACGAGCTGCCAACTGCTCCATCCCGCTATGTGGGGTTTTCCGGTGGCGCGCCCAGCAGGAGTCGGACCTGCAACCCTCAGATTCGTAGTCTGATACTCTATCCAGTTGAGCTATGGGCGCTTTGGAAAACGGCAAGGAGTCTACCATTTCCTCCTTGCCGGTTCAAGCACAAAATCCAACTTTTTTGCACTTTTCCCGTCTGCTTCGTTCACGTATGCGCCCGGAACGGGCGATTGTGGTATACTTGCGGCTTGCGAAAGGCTGGCAAGCGAACATGGAAGAAGACAGAAACGCCGGAGACGGGGCGCCGCGCCCCGTCTTCGAGGAGGACTTGTGCAAGGGATGCGGGCGATGCGCCGCCGCGTGCCCGCGCAAGTGCATAGAGATGAAAAGCGCGTTCAACCGCGCCGGCGTGAAACCGGCGGGATACAAAGGCTCGGGCTGCGTGGGCTGCGGGACGTGCTTCTGGAACTGCCCGGAGCCGTACGCCCTGCGCGTCGAGCGAGGCGGGGGGGAGGCGTCGCGATGACGAAGTTCGTGAAAGGCAACGAAGCCGTGGTGATAGGCGCGCTCTACGCCGGGTGCGACCTGTATTTCGGATATCCGATCACGCCCGCCAGCGAAATCGCGCACGGCGCGGCGAAATGGTTCCCGATGCTGGGGCGCGTGTTCGTGCAGGCGGAGTGCGAGACGGCCTCGGTGAACATGATGTTCGGCGCCGCCGCCGCGGGGAAACTCTGCATGACCGCGACGTCCGGCCCCGGATTCTCGCTGATGCAGGAAGGTCTTTCGTACCTTGCGGGCGCCGAGCTGCCGGCGGTGGTGGTGGACGTGATGCGCGCCGGGCCCGGCCTGGGCAACGTCTATCCCGAGCAGGGCGACTACACGCCAGCCGTGAAAGGCGGCGGACACGGCAACTACTCCACGTTCACGGTGGCGCCGGCGTCGGTGCAGGAAATGTGCGACCTGACGATCCACGCGTTCCGCATGGCCGCGAAATACCGCAACCCCGCGATCGTGCTGGTGGACGGCCTGCAAGGGCAGATGATGGAGACGCTGACGCTGCCGGACGGCGAAGACGCGCGCCCGGACTTCTCCGCATGGGCGGCGCAAGGGGTCCCCGCGACGCGGGGCAACCTGGTGAAATCTATATTCCTGGACGCCGCCGCGCAGGAGCGCTTCAACGAGAAACTCCAGGCGAAATACGCAGCCTGGCGGTGCGAAGCGAGAGCGGAGACATGGATGGCGGACGACGCGGACGTGCTGCTGTGCGGCTACGGGATATCGTCCCGCATCGCGCGCAGCGCGGTCGCCGCGCTGCGCGGCCGCGGCGTGAAGGCGGGGCTGTTCCGCCCGGTCACGCTGAACCCTTTCCCCGCCGAAGCGCTCGCCGCGGCGGCCGCAGGCCGCAGGATCCTGGCGGTGGAGCTGGACGCCGGGCAGTTCGCCGACGACCTGCGCCTGAACCTGGCGAAGAGCGGGCTGGGCGCCGAGGCCGCCGGCGTGGCAATGGTAAACCGCATGGGCGGACAGACGGTCTCCGCCGAAGCCGCCGCGAAAGCCGCCGAAGCCGTCTTGGGGAAGTGACATGGACACGATCGCACAGCAAGGAATGTATCCGGAATTCCCGCGTTGCGGGAAGGAGCACGCGCGCTCGACGCACTACTGCGCCGGATGCGGGCACGGAATAGCGAACAAGCTCGTGGCCGGCGTATGCGCGGAGCTGGACCTGCAGGACCGCACGATATTCGTGGATCCGGTGGGCTGCGGCGTGTTCACCTACTACTACTGGGACGCCGCGCACGTCTCCGCCGCGCACGGCCGCGCCTCCGCGGCGGCCACTGGCGTGGCGCGCGCCCGCCCGGACGCGGTGACGATCGCCTACCAGGGGGACGGCGACCTCGGGGCGATAGGCTTCAACAACGCCTTCCAGGCCGCCTCGCGCGGCGAGAAGTTCGGCTGCATTTTCATAAACAACTCGCTGTACGGCATGACCGGCGGCCAGATGGCCCCCACAACGCTCGAAGGCGAACGCACCACCACCACGCCCTTCGGGCGCGACCCCGCGCTCACCGGGCATCCGCTGCACGTGTGCGAAGTCTTCGACCGTCTGCAGGCGCCGGTGTACATCGCGCGCGTGTCGGTTGCGGACACGAGGCGCATCATGCAGGCGCGCGCCGCCATACGCCGCGTGTTCGAGATCCAGCGCGACGGCGGCGGCTACGCCCTGCTGGAGATACTCGCGCCCTGCCCGACGAACTTCGGCATGGATCCGCTGAAGGCGGCCGCGTTCTGCATGGGCGAAATGGAGCGCGAATTCCCGCTCGGGGTGTTCCGCGACACCGGGAAAGGCGTGCGCGGGAACGGCGCGGCGGCGGAAAACGCGCAGGCCGCGCCGGAAAGTCCGTTCCTCGCGGTGAAACCCGTCCCGCGCGCCGCGTCGTGCGCGGAGCTTTTCGCGGAGCCGCCCGGCGCCGAGGCGCCGCCGCCGGCGAACGACCCTTCCGTGCCGGAGCGCCGCTTCAAGTTCGCCGGATTCGGCGGGCAGGGAATCCTGTCGCTCGGAATCTGCGTGGCCGAGGCCGCGCGCATGGAGCGGCGCCACGCGCTCTGGTTCCCGTCGTACGGGCCCGAGCAGCGCGGCGGCAGCGCGTCGTGCTCGGTGGTGACGTCGGGCACGGCCATAGGCTCGCCGGTGGTGGAGCGTCCGGACGTCCTTGTGTGCATGAACCTGCCGTCGTACCTGCGCTTCGCCGGAGACGTGAAGGAGGGCGGCGCGATCCTGCTGGACGAGTCGGCGCGCGACGCCCCGCCGCCGCCCCCCGGCGTGGATCTGATCACGGTTCCGGCCATACGCATGGCCGAAGAACTGGGCGTGCCAAAGGCCGCCAACACGATGATGCTGGCCGCGCTGCGCAAATACTCGCTGACGGGGCTGGACCCCGCAAGCCTCGAAAACGCGCTCGCCGCATCGTTCCGCAAGAAGCCGCAGCTCGCCGAAAAAAACCGCGGGCTGCTGCGCGAAGCCGAATCGCGGCTGCCGGACCGGCGCGGCGGGGCGGATTGACCGCCCGCAGGTTTTGAAATATACTTCCCCGTTGTTCCGCAGGGAGACTCCACAATGGCAGAAGACATCCAGAAACTTCTCGAAAAGATACAGAAGGACGGCATAGAGAAAGCCGGCGCCGAGGCCGAAAAGATAATTTCGGCCGCGCGCGCGAAGGCCGCCGAGACCGTAGCCGCCGCCGAAGAGGCCGCGGCGAAGCGCAAGGCGGAGGCGGAAGCCGAAGCGGCGGCGTTCGCCGCGCGCGCGGAAGAGTCCGTCAGGCAGGCGGCGCGCGACGTCGTGCTGGGAGTGGAGAAGTCCGTCGCCGCCATCCTGGAAAACGCCCTGGCGAAGAACGTGGACGCCGCGCTGGCCGACCCCGCCAAAGGCGCCGCGCTCGCCGCGCAGGCCGTGTCGGAAATCGCCGCCGACGGCGCGGAGATCGCGGCCGCGCCGGAACTGGTGGAGGCCATCCGCGCGCAGGTCGCCGCGAAGGGGAACGTGAAGGTGGTGACGGACGAAGCCGCCGGCACGGGATTTTCCGTGCGGCTGGACGGCGGCCGCGTGGAATACGATTTCAAGGGGCCGGCGGTGGCGCAGGCCCTGGCGCAGAGGCTGCGCCCGCGTCTCGCGGCGCTGGTGAAGGCCTGACGGAAAAAGCGGCATGGCGCTGGAATACCTGGTTTCATCCCTCCCGCCCTTGGCGTTCGACGCGCGCCCGGCAATCGGCACGGACGAGTTCGCCGAGGTGTGCCGCCGCTGGGCGTCCCCGCGCGACGCCGCGGCGGTGCAGGCGCTTTTGGACGGCGACGCCGGCGCCTGCCCCGGACATCCGGTCCTGGCCAGGTGGCGCGACATCGAGACGCAGATGCGCAACGCCGCCGCCGCCGAGCGCGCCCGCGCCCGCCAGGCCGACGCCGCGAAGTGGCGCCGGCCAGAGCGCGGATGCAACATGCACTGGAAGGCGCGCGCGGCGGCCGCCTTCCGCGAATCCGGCCCGCTGGCGCGCCAGAACGCGCTCGACCGCGCGGCCTGGGACGCGGCCGGCGAACTGGTCCGCCCCGAAGACCCGCTTGGCATCGGCGCGGTATTCGCATACGCCGCAAGGCTTCTGATTTCCACAAGGCGTTCCAAGGCCGACACGGCCGCCGGCAACGCCGTGTTCGACCGCATCGCCGCGGCCGCGCAGCTTTCCGCGCCCGGCAAGGAGTGACCGGTAACATGCAGACCAAGGGAAAAATCGCCGGCGTGAACGGCAACATGATCACGGTGGCCTTCGACGGCGCCGTGGCGCAGAACGAAGTCGGCTACGCCAAAATCGAAGGCATCCGCCTGATGGCCGAAATCGTCCGCGTGAAGAACGGGACCTGCGACATGCAGGTGTTCGACTCCACAAACGGCCTGGAGGTGGGCGGGGAAGTGGAGTTCTCGGGCGAACTTCTCGCGGCGGAACTCGGCCCCGGGTTGCTGAAGCAGGTATACGACGGACTGCAGAACCCGCTGCCCGAACTCGCCGCGGAGGCCGCCAGGCGCGACGGCTCGCAGGGGTTCTTCCTGCAGCGCGGGCTGTACCTGAACGGACTTTCCCGCACGGCGAAGTGGGCGTGGACGCCCGTGGCCAAGCCCGGCGCGCGCGTGACCGCCGGGGAGGAGCTGGGCTGGGTCCCCGAGGGGATCTTCAAGCACCGCATCATGGTGCCTTTCGCCCTGCGCGGCGCGTACGCCGTGAAGTCCGTGCGCGAAGCCGGCGAATACACCGTGGAAGACGTCGTGGCCGTGCTCGAAGGGCCGGGCGGCGCCGAAATCCCCGTCAAGATGATGCAGCGCTGGCCGGTGAAAGTGCCGATACGCTGCTACGCGGAACGTCTGGCGCCCTCCGAGACGCTCGTGACGTCCATCCGCCCGATTGACACTTTCTTCCCCGTGGCCCTGGGCGGCACGTACTGCATCCCCGGTCCGTTCGGCGCCGGCAAGACCGTGCTGCAGCAGACCACCGCGCGCTACGCGAAGGTGGACGTCGTTGTCTCCGCCGCGTGCGGCGAGCGCGCCGGCGAAGTGGTGGAGACCCTGAAGGAATTCCCCGAACTCGTGGATCCGCGCACCGGCAAGTCGCTGATGGAGCGCACGATCATCATCTGCAACACGTCGTCGATGCCTGTCGCTTCGCGCGAGGCGTCGGTGTACACTGCCGTGACGCTCGCCGAATACTACAGGCAGATGGGCCTGAACGTGCTGGTGCTCGCCGACTCCACGTCGCGCTGGGCGCAGGCGATGCGCGAACTGTCCGGCCGCCTGGAGGAGATCCCCGGCGAGGAGGCGTTCCCGGCGTACCTGGAATCGCGCATCGCGGCCTTCTACGAGCGCGCCGGGCGCGTGCGCCTGAAAGACGGGTCGATAGGCTCCGTGACGATAGGCGGAACCGTGTCGCCCGCCGGCGGCAACTTCGACGAGCCGGTGACGCAGGCCACGCTGAAGGTGGTGGGCGCTTTCCACGGGCTTTCGCGCGCCCGCTCCGACGCCCGCCGCTATCCGGCCATAGACCCGCTCGAAAGCTGGAGCAAGTATGCGCCAGTCATCGAGCCGGCCCGCGTGGAGAAGGCGCGCGCGCTGCTGCGCAAGGGCAGCGACGTGGGCCAGATGATGAAGGTGGTGGGCGAAGAGGGCACGTCCATGGAGGATTTCACGTTCTACCTGAAGGCGGAATTCCTCGACGCCGTGTATCTCCAGCAGAACGCCTTTTCGGCGGTCGACGCCGCCACGCCGGAAACGCGGCAGCGCGAGATGTTCGACGTGCTCGAAAAGGCGCTCGACGCCGAGCCCGCGTTCCCCGACAAGGATTCGCTGCGCAAGTTCTTCCTGGACCTGCAGCAGGCGTTCATCGACTGGAACGACAAGCCGTTCGGCTCGGAAGAGTACAAGGCCCAGCGCGAAACGCTTCTCGCGAAGATAGCCTCCGCCGCCAAGGCCGCCTGAACCGCCTGAAGTCCGGGGCGGATTCGAGTTCCGTCCCCGCCTTCAAGACCGGCGCATGAGAAAGGCCATCGCCAATATCACGGCGTAGCCCGTCCACGAAAGCGCGTCGGGCGTCTGGCCGAGGAACGCGAATCCCAGCGCTGCGGCGAAAAGCGGGTTCGCATAGTCGTAGACCGCCACTTCGCGCGGCGGCGCGAATGCGTATCCCAGCGTCACGCCGAACTGCCCCGCGGCGGCGCAGACGCCGGCCCCGGCGAGAATCGCGGTCTGCGCCCAGGTCATCGGAGTGAAGTCCGCTGCGATGAACGGAACGGCTGCCAGCGTGGAGACCGCGGAGAAGAAGAGCACGATGAAGGCGCCCGGCACGCCCGCCACGCCGAGCGATCGCACGCAGGCGTAGGCGCCGCCGGCCGCCACGCCGCCGCCGATGCCGGCAAGCGCCGCCGGC
>CADCBS010000054.1 GCA_902799715.1 uncultured bacterium
GGAAATGAAAAAAATTTCGATTTTTTTTGACCGCCGCGAAAACGCGGCGGCACAGGACGGGAAAACAGGGGAGGGACGGGGAGGGGAAGGGGCTTTCGAACGCTGCCGGTTGCTTTCGCGCGGTTGCTGTCAGGCGCGGAATGCGGCCGCGAACTGCGCGGGCGTCCACTCGCGGCGCCCTTGCGGGTAGTTTTTCCGCAACGCGTCGAACTGCGAGACGTCCGCGCGGAACGCGCGGTCGTCGGCGAGGATGTCGTAGCGGAAGTCCGGAGGGACTGGCGGGGGCGCGAAATCCAGGCGCGGCTCCGCGCCTGCGAACCCGCACATCGCGCGGTACGCGGCTATCGTGCCGTTCAGCCTGCCGTCGAAGGAGTAGCCCGCGATGTGCGGCGTTGCGATGTCGGCCGCCGCCACGGCGTCGGGCCGCACGCGCGGCTCGCCCTCCCAGCAGTCTATCGCGGCGGCCGAGATGCGCCCCGATTTCCTGGCGGCGATGAAAGCGCCGGTATCGACAACCGCGCCGCGCGCGGCGTTCAGGAAAACACATCCGCGCTTCATGCGCGCGAACGCCGATTCGCCGAACAGGCCTGCGGTGGGCCAGCGTCCGCCGCGCTCCAGCGATACATGGAGGGTCACGGCGTCCGATTCGGCGAGAAGCGTGTCAAGATCCACGCCGACGCCCTTCGGGGGGTCGTTCACGATCACGTCGAACCCGGCTGCCCGGGCGTAGCGCGCGACCTGCGAGCCGACATGCCCGAAACCGACGATTCCGAGCGTGCCGCGGCGGAAGCCGAGCGCCAGAAGCGCGGACATGGTCCAGTTCGCCACCGACGCCGCGTTGCATCCCGGCGCGGCGCTCCATCCTATTCCGCGCGATTCGAGGTAGGGAATGTCGATGTGGTCCGTTCCCGCAACGCCGCTGGCGACGAACCGCACGCGCGAGCCTTCCAGCAGCGCAGGGCCGATTTTCGCCGTGGAGCGGCACGCGACGGCATCCGCGTCCGCCGCGTCCGCCGCCGTGAACGCGCGTCCGTCCTCGAGCACCGTTTCGCCGAGCGCGGAAAACGCCTCGCGCGCGAACGGCATGTTGGCGTCCGCCAGGATTTTCACAGCCGGCTCAGCGCTCCCCGCCGTGATGATGATGGTGGTGGTGATGGTGGCGGCCGTCGCGGCCGCCGTACCCGCCGCCGGATTTCTTCGACGACAGGAGGCGCATCGTGCCGAACACGACAAGGTTGCCGGCGAGGAACAGGAGCAGCCCCGTGGCGGCGATCTTCACGACGTCGGCGGCGCTCCATGCGTCCGTGAACAGAACGACGAGCGCGGTCACGCTCACCGCCATCATGAAAAGCATGGGAACCATCGTCACCACGGCAGGCTTGCGGTGCTTCACGAACCAGAGCGTCGCCGCGAGGAGCGTGAGCGCGGCCAGCATCTGGTTGGCCGACGCGAAGGTGGTCCACAGGCTCTTAGCGGCCGCCGGATCGCCCAGCAGGAGAACGCCCGTCACAAGCACCACGGCGCCCGTGCCCGTGTACATGCTGTTCTTTATGCGCTCGCCGAGGCGCGGCGGCGGCAGCGCGCCGCGGTCGACCAGCACGGGGTCGGGCAGCGGGAAGAACTCCTGCCATGTGAAGCGCGCCAGGCGCGTGGAGGAATCGACGCTCGTCATCAGGAACGCCGACACCGCCAGGAGGATGAATCCTTCGGCCGCGGCGCCGCCCGAGGCCGCGGCGTCCTCGAAGCCCAGGCATTCGAACGCCGTGGCGCAGAACCCCGCGAGAGAGCGGGCGAACAGGGCGACGGGTTCGCCCTTGGCGGCGAGGAAGCCTTCGTAGTCCCACGTGCCGGCCACGCCCACGAGCGCCAGCGTGGCGAGCAGGCCCTCGAGCAGCATCGCGCCGTATCCCACCAGGCGGATGTGCCCTTCGCTGGAGATCTGCTTGGAAGACGTTCCGCTGGCGACGAGCGCGTGGAATCCGCTGCATGCGCCGCACGCCACGGTCACGAACAGGAACGGGAACAGCGAATGGACCGCGCCGCCGCGCCCGGCGGTCTCGAACGCGGTGAACGCCTCCATCTTCACTTCGGGCTGCGCCACGGCCACGCCCGCCAGGCCGACCGCTATCATCGCGTACAGCAGATAGGAATTCAGGTAGTCGCGCGGCTGGAGCAGCATCCACACCGGCAGCGTGGAGGCCAGGAAGCAATAGCCCAGTATCGCGAGCGTCCAGAGCGTCTGCGCGGCCTCGACGGGATTTTCCGCGTATCCCTGCATCGCGGCCGCCAGGTCGATCGGGAACATCCCGCCTATCCAGACCGACGCGAACATGAGCGGCACGAAGACGAGCGACATGGGAAGAACGCCCAGCTTCAGCCTGTTCACGCACATTCCGAACGCCACGGCCTCGGCGATGAAGAGCAGCGACGCCGAGGCGATTCCCGGATTCGCCGTGAAAGTGGCGGCTATCTGGCGGGTGAACTCGGCCGTGACGAGTATCAGCGCGCTCCAGCTGAACAGCAGGAACATCCTGCGCCCGGACGGCCCGAGGATCCCGCCGATGACCGAGCCTATGGACCTGCCCTCGTGCCTGACGCTGAGGAACAGGGCGATCATGTCGTGCGCCGCGCCTATGAACACGCAGCCGAAAAGCACCCACGCCAGCACGCTCGCCCAGCCGAACTGTGCGGCCAGCACGGGGCCCACTATCGGCCCGGCGCCGGCTATCGTGGCGAAATGGTGGCCGAAGAGTATCGCGGGGTGCGCCGGAACGTAGTCCACGCCGTCGCGCATGACGTGCGCCGGCGTGGGGCGCCGCCTGTCCACGCCGAGGATGAGCGCGAGCACGCGCGAGTAGACCAGATAGCCTGCGAGAAGGACGCCCGCCGAGGCGAGCAGGATTGCAAAACCGTTCATTTCAGATGCCAGCGTTTTTCAAGTGGAACCAAAGGGCGGAAACGATTGAGGGGGACCGGGCGCGCTTCATTCCGGGACGGGCGCGATGCGCACCCTGCGCCCTTCGACGGACAGGCGCCCTGCGGCGAGCAGGCGGAGAGCCTCCGGGTACGCCGCATGCTCCTGGACCTGGATCCGCGCGTGCAGCGTCTCCGGCGTGTCGTCCTCCATGACGGGCACGGAGCGCTGTATTATTATGGGACCCGTGTCTGTGCCGGAATCGACGAAATGGACAGTCACGCCGGCCACCTTGCATCCGTAGTCGAGCGCCTGCCTCCAGCCGGCCGTGCCGGGGAACGAAGGCAGCAGCGCGGGATGTATGTTCAAGACGCGCCAGGGGAACGCCTGCAGGAGCTTGGGCTTGACGATGCGCATGAACCCGGCCAGCACTACGGTGTCGCAGCCGTATTCGCGCAGGAGGCGTATGCACTCGTCCTCGCCCGGGCCTTCCAGCTTCGTCTTCCAGGGCGAGCAGTCCAGCCACATTGCGGGCAGTCCGGCGGCGCGTGCGCGATCAAGGATTTTGGCATCCTTCACGTCCGACATTACAATGGCGATTTCGGCGTCGAGCGAGCCGTCTGCGATCGCGTCGCATATCGACTGCATGTTCGAGCCGGCGCCCGATCCGAGCACTCCCAGTCTCAACTTCTGCATAGCGCCCGCAATTTTACCAAATTCCGCGCGCTTTGCCTATACCCCGCGCGCGGTTGCGCATCTTACATGCCCGGCGCCGCCGGGGCCGCTCCGCCGTCCGGCGCAGCGGGGGCGGGCGTCAGGACGGGGGCCGCCTGGGCGGCAGCCTCTTCGGCCGCGGCCTCCGCCCTGTGGCGGTTCAGCCAGTCCTGCGCAGCCTGGACGCCAGTCCAGTCCTCTCCCGACGCGAAACTGTACGCTTCTTTTCCGGCTTCGGCGGCGGCTCCGCCTGCGGACATGATTTCAATGAGCGCCTCGACTGCGATGCCTTCGTCGATATGGTAGAAATGCGACGCGAGCGATTCCAGCGCTTCGGGGTCGTTTACGGCTTTCATGGCCGCAATCAGCGTCTGCGCTATTTCCAAATCGTCGTCAAGCTCGCCAATCGCCTGCTCGAAATACGACATGGCGTCGTTCGCTACATCTTCGTCAGCGTCGCCGATGAACGGGACCAGCTCGGGCATGGCGTTTTTCCCGAACCAACCCAGCGCCTCCACGACCTTGGCGCGCACGGCGGGGCTTTTGTCGGACGCGAGTTTCCTCGCCAGTTCGAACGTGGCGGCCCTGTCTTCCTTGTCGAGCGCGTCCTGCACTGCGGCCACCGCCTTGCGCTCTTCGGGCGAAAGTTCAGGGGCGCGCATCGCAAGGCGCGGCTTTTCCGCGGCGCCCGCCGGAGCGGACCGCGTTTTTCCGGGCGCGCGCGCCTTGGGCGCAGGGCGCGGCCGCGGCTTGGCGGCGCGCGGCGTCGCTACGGGGGCGGAAGGCCCGCTCTTACCGTCTGCGGCGCCCGCCTTCTCCGCCGCGCCGGCAGCAGCCGGCTCCGCATCGCGGCCGCCTTCTCCGCGCAGGACGTAGAACAGTACGGCGCACGCCGCGGCCGCAGACGCGGCCGCGGCGATTATGACCGGCTTCTTATTCAATCGGCGCCTCGCCCCAGTCGTCCGCCCACCAGTCGGGCTCGTCGAGTTCTATGCCGAGCAGGTTGAACGGCAGCGAGAACGACCAGTTGCGCGTGGACGTCTTTCCGGTGTCTTCGTTCACGTCTGTCACTTTCAGGCTCTTCGTGCAGAAGCCGGCCGCGACGACGCTGTCCTCGAGCGGCGCGAACGCGTCGCGGGAGAGAATCAGCACGCCGTTGTGCTTCACGCCCGTGATCTCCTTCTGCGAGGAGCCGTCCTCGTTTTCGCTCCAGAGCGAGAACGAGCCGGAGACCAGGCCGGTGGCGCGCACGACCTTCACCTGGATGTTGCAGGGGTTCACGCTCGCAGCCAGATCGTAGAGCTTGCCGTCTTTCACGAGCGACTTCTTGTCCGTCGAAAACACGTCTCCCGCGAGGGACACGGCTCCGCCTGCGGGCGTCACATCGGCCGAGAGCGCATATCCTGCCGCGGCGAGCTCCGCCGGGAAGTCCATCATGTCGGCCGTTTCTATTTGGAAATCCCGGTTCAGATACCACGCCTGGAGATTGATTATCGTGTCGTAGAACCCGCCTGCGGGGGAGAGATCGATGCTGTAGCCTTCGTCGCCCCAGTAGGTGAGTTTCGCGTTGTCGTTGTTCCAGACGAGCGTAGCCGTGGAATCGACGACGACCGTGCCGGACTCGTCCGCATAGAGGCGCAGGATGCCTCCGAAGCAGACCGGCGACTTGGCGAAGAACACAGGCACGAACATGGCGTATCCGTTGGCCGAGGACGGGTCTTCCGCAATGCCGCACGCAACGGCGGACATCGACGGCTTGGTCGTGCCGTCGGCGAGCATGCCGGCGACTTTGACCGTGCCCTTGTTGTCTATGTTCAGCGTGACATATCCGTTGCCCGCGGGGATTCCGTCGCCCGGCGTGACGCCTTCGGGGACGAGCGCCACGGTGTAGTAGCCGGTGAAGTTAGTGACCGCGACGAGGTACTCCTGTATCTTCGCGTTGTTGCGGTACAGGGAGCCCCTGTAGAGGATGTCCTCCTGGAAGCCCTTGTTGTTGGCGTCGGGCACGTTCATCATAAGCTCGACCTCGGCGCCGGACTTCAGCCAGTCGCCGGAATCGGCGGCCGCGCCCTTCGCGACGGCCACGTAGAGCCAGTTGGTGACGGTGGCGGAAACGGAGCGACCCGTCTCCTCGTCGATGCGGTTGAGCTTCTGCTGGAGCGGAATGCGCTTGCACAGCTTGCCGGGCTCTTCGCTCTCGTCCCAGCCTGTGGCGGAGAACGTGTACGTCTTGCCGGCGACGGACACCTTGGCGGAAAGCTTCGCCTTGTCGACCGCGGCGGCGGATGCCGTGAACGTCACGGAAGCGAGGGCGGGCAGTCCGTTCGTGAGGGCGAAGCCGTCCTCGGTCAGGACGCCGTAGTACGTGCCCGACTCGAGAGCGACGGTTTCGGTCTTCACCGTTGCAAGCTTGGGCGCCTTCTTGGCGTAGGCGGACTCGACGGTGTCGGCAGGCTTGGATGTTTCCATCAGCGTCACGGTGCAGAGATCGCCGCCTGCGGAGAACGCCGCCGGATATTCGCCTTCGTCGCGCTCGTCGTCGTCGAGCGCCTCGAGGCGGACGGAGAACGTCTTGTTCCCTTCGTAGTAAGGCACGAGATCGGGAAGGAGTTTGACGGCTATGGTCTTGTCCTTGCTGTCGCCACGCTCCCATTCGAGGACGCCGCTCTGCGCGATGTAGTCCACGCCGGGCAGTGCGGTGCCGGCGACGGTTCCGTACCTGACGCGCACGCGGCCGTCTTTGGCGGTGCGCTTCACGGTCAGCACGGCGGATGGCGCGTTCTCCTTGACCGCGAGCGCGTTCTTCGCGAACTTGATCGCGCCGACGTTGGCGTACTTGCCGGACAGCGTGTAGCCGCCGCCTGCATTATCCTCCGTGCCGTGCTTCACGGAGAGGATATATTTCGACTTCGTCTTGGGAAGTGAAAGCAGCGTCGCGGACTGCACGTTTTCGACGATGGTGCCGAGCTCGGCGTTGGTGATGGAGAACACGGCGTCGCAGTCGACGTACTTCAGCGTGAAATCGAAGTAATAGCCATCGACTCCGGCGATAGCGAAATTGTCTTCGGGGTCGTTCTCCCACAGGGTGCGCCCGGGGAAGTCCGTGTCGACGTTCTTGAGCGAGACGGCCGTCGCGCCCTTGGCCGTGTCGTCTTTCGGATCGAACGTGTCGTAGTAGTACACCTCGACGGCCAACGGCGTGTCGCCTGCGGCCACCGTGACGTTGGTGGACGCCGCCGACGCTTTGTATACGGAAGTCGCGGGGAATTTGAGCGTATGGTCGCCCGCCGCGACAATGTAGCCGCCCGGCAGGTTCTTTGTGCTGTCGCCGTCGATTGTCCATGTGGCGGCTGCGGCGCCGCGGGTCGTCACCGAGACCGTGCCGAGAAGACCGTCCGGGACAAGGCCGACAGCGGAAATGTCGGCGGCGACCGCGCGCGATGCGCGGTAGTGCAGGACGCACGGGCCGCCCGCATCCACGGAAAACCCGTACCTTCCATTCGCGGGAGGCGTGAATATGATGGCGTCGTTCCCGGGATCGTCGGCGTAGGCCGGGTCGTCAAGGACGTCTTCGATGCCGGTGCCGACCGATATGCCGGCGGGCGAGTCGGCCGTGCCGCCAGTCGTGCGCAACGTGTAGACGACGCCCTTCGAAAGCGTCGCGACCATGTGGTACGAGCCATCGTCCAGAACCGCCACGGATTGCGCCTTTTCGGAAGAGCCGAACGTGATCGACAAGGGGTTGTCCTCCGATCCCTGCGGGACGAAAGACCTGTACGACGCCTGCGAATAGAGGCGAACCGTCCTGCCGATGTCGCCACTGACGTAGACGTAGAATTTCACGGAAGCGGGGTCGTCTTCGTCCCAATCGGTCGATGCGAGACGGGCATACTGCGTTCCGTCATCCAGGCTGTCGGTTTCGAACGACACGTAGGCATCGTACTTTTCCCAGTCGTAATCCACGTCGAGCGTGACTGCGTCGTCCGGGTCGGTCCATATCGAATATGCGCCACCCTTCTTGATCGTGACGCTCAGCACGTATATTCCGTAGCCGGTGTTCTCTTTGTACTCCGAGTCCCACTCGTCCACGAGAGTGACGGTCTGGGACGCTTTCAGCGCAACGGCCTTGGAATCGCAACTGCCCTTTGACGCAGCCGCAGATGCGGCCAGCGACGCGGCCGCCACGCACGGGAACAGGAAGATTTTGCCTATTTTCATTTTGTTCGCCCCCTTGGATTGCATGCATCCGCGCCCGGACGGGCGCGAACGCACAGGTTGAAGTTCATTTCGCGCCCACGGAACCGCCGCGCTTCACCGTCACGGAAGTTTTGCCGGACGCCGCCTTTTCGGAGATCCAGTACGCGCCGTTCACGAACGGAAGAACGGTTTCGGTCTGGATGTTGTCGTCGCCGCAACCGCAACCCGGACCCCAGCCGACGAGCACCACGCCCTTCCAGTTCGCCGTCAGCGTCTTCTCGGCGCCGGACTCGTCGGTGTAAGGCAGATTGAACCTGCCGGAAGCGACGCCTGTCGTGCGGTTGAGCGAGAAGGTGAACTTCTGCGGGTTTGCCTGGCCGGCGGCGATCGTCGCGGCGCCCGAGCCAGACGCGCCCGTAATGGTCAGCGAAACGTCTTCGACCGCTCCCGGAGTGCCGGAGCCGGTGAACAGCCATCCGCCGAGTCCATCGACGTCGGCCGAGAGCGACGGCTCCGTCGTGCCGTAGTAGAGGTTGCACGCTTCGGCCAGATTCTCCTTGGGATCGTAGATGCCGCCGTACGTGTCGAGTTCCACGGAGTACGAGAACTCCGGCTGTTTTTCGGTGTGAATCCACCAACTCTTCACGCCGTCGTCCTCGAACACGGCCTGGCACTTGTTCGCCGCCTTGTGTTCGATTGCGTTCTCCGCGATCTTGAGCACGGCGGAGAAGACGTCCCTGGAGGATGCCTTGAAGATCGGCAGCTGCGCCCAGCAGTCGCCCTTCACCAGAACGGCGGAGCCGGACACCGTCTGCCCGTTCGGCAGCATTCCGGCCCACGTGACGGTGCCGGTGTTCCACGCGCTGGCGCCGTTCATCTTGAGCGTGAGATATCCCGGTCCGCGCGGAGCGACGCCTTCGACGCCTTCTTCGACGACCCCGGCGAAGGGCAGCGTCACCGTGTAGTAGCCCTTCCAGGCCTCCGCGCTGTTCGTCCTGCTCCAGATATTGCCGTCGGACTCCACGGTGAGGTCGGTGTCGTAGGCGGGATCGGTCAATATCGCCTTCACCGCGCCGTCCGCCGCGCAAGTCACCGACATCTTGTATCCGGCTTTCGTCGCGAAAGCTTCGGCATAGAGCGTGCCGTATTCGGGATCGAACCAGTCCCACCCCTTTGCGGACAAAGTGACGGAGCCGGCAGCCGAGACGTATTTCGCGGACACCACGCCCGTCGACTTTACCGTGAGCTGGACCGTTCCCGCAAGGCGGTTTTCGTCAGGGTCGAGCACGGGCAGATTCTTGAACACGCGCGTAGAGGACGTCGCGAAGGACAGGTTCGGGACCGGCACCGCGCCTTCCTGCTCGACTCCGGTGTCCGCCACGGTGAACTTGATGCGCACCGTCAGGCCCGGCGTGGTCTTTGACCCAACCTGCTGGACCACCTGGTAGACGGCCGTGTAGACGCCCGGCTTGGCGGTCGTCGCACCGTAGACGATCATGCTGTCAAGATCGGCCAATGTGTCGTAGCCGACCTTCAGCCCCGCGGGAAGCGCGCCGCTTATCTTGGTGAATTTCAGCTTGGCGCCCTCGACGCCTCCGGCGACGGCGACCGGGAAGTAGTTGGTGTCAGCCACGTAGCGATACCGCGTGACGCTGCTGTCGGCGTCGTAGAACGAGGGCGCGTCATCCGCAACGGCCACCACCGTGACGGTGTTGGACGCGGAAAGTATCTTCAGCCCGTCCGTCGGGGCGGAAAGCGTGACCTTCGACGACTTGCCCGCCGGAATGCCTGTGACTTCCACGGTCTTGCGGTCCCAATTGTGGTTGCTCCAGGAGACGACGCCGTTGGTCACCGCGCCGCCGAGAACCGCCCCGTTCGATGCGGAGACCTTCACGGACACGTAGCCGTCGGACGCCTCGATGCGGTCCGCGTATATCTTGGCACCCTCGCTTTCGCGCACGTAGACCGTGCGGTCCTTCGAGTAGAACGGATCGGCGCCGGCGAAAGCCACGCGGCCGGACGAGCGCGTGTCGTTCTCCGAGACGGATATGACATACTCTGCCTTGCCGACGACGGTGTCGCCGTTTTCCTGGGAGACGATTTCTGCCTTGAGCACGATATCGCCGGGACCGTCAAAGCGCTGGTCGTCCTGTATGGCGACGACAACGTTCGTTTCACTTTCGCTGCCGTCGGCCCAGACTATTTCGACCGGCTCGAACGTGAAGCGCGGCTTCAATTCGCTGTCGTAGAAATCCGTCTTGGTTTCGTCGATCGACACGCGCACCTTCACTTCGCCGGACTTGCCGTCCTGGCGGACGAGTGCGACCTGCACCTCGCCTGCGTCTTCCAGGACGGATTCGCCGTCGGCGCCGAATCCGACGGTGCCGGGCGACCACTTCTGGTATGTCACGAGCGCATCCTTGCTCTGGGCGGTCAGCACGGCGTCGCCGTCCTCAAGCGCGACGTAGAAAATCGAGTACGGGTCTCCGGGCGTGGTCGAATCCAGCACGCCCGCCACGGCAGACGCGTCCAGCCCCTGTATGCGGTACATCTGCCCCTTTTCGAGACGGATGACGATCTTGTCGGAGCCCTCGGGGGTGGCGCCTGTCGCGCGGCCCTCCTGCGGAACGTACACGACAGCGCCTTCTATGGCGTACTTCGCAAAGTTGGCGTCCTTGGGCGAGGCGGCCGTGAAGTCGCCTTCCTCGATGTCGCCGCCCGAGACCTGCACGTAGTAGTCGCCGGCTTCGGTGAACGTATATTCCAGGCTCGCGCCGTCCTTCAGGCTGCCGGATGCGGAAGCGACCACGGCGTTCGTGCCGTTTTCCAACTTCAGGAACGAAACGGATATCTGCGCGTCGGCGCCGCCCTCAACACCCCTGACCGTGACCTTCTGCAGGGCATTGCCGCCCACGCCCGAAAGCTTGAACACGTCCTGGAAGTCGCAGTGCGATATTTCGCCGGAAGCAGTTCCGCCGTTCGCGGCGAACGCCGTGGCGCCGTCGCCGGGGAAATCGTTTTCCAGAACGCCGCCGTCATCGTGGCCGCCGGAGGCGATCGCAATCATCTCCTCGAACCGCTTGATGTAGTTATCGAAGTTCGCGCGATCGGCGGACAGCGGGCTTTTCGACGCGAAGCGCGTGAAGCGCGCCTTGACCGCGCCGTTCTTGTCGAGCAGGACGAATATCGGCACGCCGGTGCGGTACGCGCGGCTGTCGGCCTTCGAGTGGAAACCGCCCTCCGAGACGTCCTTCGAGACGAGATCGAAATTGCGCTTCAAGACCGCGGCGGCGTCGGCGTCGCTCACGCCCTTGCGCGTGAGGTATCCCAGGCCGCTGCGCATCATGGAGTTCGTGAGCGCCGCCGGCGCGCCGCCCTGCGACACGTCATACATGCCGTACGCCGGCAGCTCGAACGCGAGCGTCGTGGCGAACGCCTTGCGCGAGAGAAGCGTGGGCGAAGACGGCACCCCCGCGGAGGGATCGTAGTTCGGTATGTCCAGCGCGACGAGCGCGACCTGGTTGGCGGCCGCCCACGCCTTCAGGCGGTTGTTGCCGCTGCCGTCCGAGAGAGTCGTGAAGTTGCGTTCGGCGTTGGCGCAGTCGTGGCACCACAGCGAACCTTCCACGAGAACGAGCGTGTAGGCGTCGCCTTCCGCAGAGGCCACCAAATTTGTAGCCACATCGAAATCCATCGTCCATTCGCCGAAGCCGAGCTTGGGCGCGTCCGCGCCGAGCGGGCGGACCGACTGGAGCCCGGAAACCCCGGAACCTGCGGAGCGCTCGCCGATCCACAGAGGATTCTCCGGGGAGTTTTCGCCCGCCACATAGTAGACATGGTTGCTTGACTGTGCGGAGCCGTCCGCCGCCACCGCCACGAGCGTGGCGACGTCGCCGTTCTTGGCGAAGTCCATTTTCGCCGCATCGACTTTTATGGTCTTGTTCGTTTCGCCTGCCGCCCAGTCCACTTTCACGGTCTGCACGGTGACGCCCTTGGGGGAGACGACTTTCACGGTATTGTTGGTGGCGCTTTTCGCGGACTTCTCGTCGCGGACCAGCTCCACCTCTATCTCGCCAGTCGTCTCGCCGGCCTCGAAGCGGTTGCCGTCCGTCTCTTCAAGCGCGAACGTCCCGCCGACATACGAAGTCAGCTCGCGCGGCTCGTAATCGCCGAAACCTGACAGGTTCATGATGAAGTCGATGACAATCTGTCCGGCCTTGTTGTACGTGCGGTCGGCGCCGATGCCCTGCTGCCTGTCGACGACATCGCCCTTCACGGAAAAGTCTATGACCCGCGTCCCGTTCTGGTACCAGTAGAAGCGGACGAACGGATAGTCGCTTATCAAGTCCGGGCGCTTGCAGAACCAGTAATAGCGCCCGTTGCCGTTCTCCGGGCCTTGGCGGACGCCAAGCGGATCGCGGGTGCATGAGAAGCCGAGCACCATGCCGCTTGTCTTGGCCCATTCCTGGAACACGGGCGACGTGAGCGCGCGCTCGAGAATAGCGCAGTGCGCGCACCCTTCGCGGCTCCAGACGGCTATCATCGGTATGCCGTACTCGTCGGCCACCTTCTTGCAGGCATCGAGGTCGCCGTTCCACTCGCCCAGTTTCACCGGCGAACCTGCGGGAGCGCGGAGTGCAAGCATTTCGTCCAGCGCCTTGTCGGATGCGAGCGCCGGAAGAGCGAGCATCGCGGCGAGAACGAGCGCCGCTGTCGTTTTCATCGTTTTCATTTCTGTCCCTTCTCCTGTCTGTCTATGCGCATCGCCCTGCGGGTTCCGCGCGCCCTCGTCAATCGAACAGGTTTTCTCCGCGAGGCCATTCTATCTTCGCGTCTGACATTATGGCTTCGCCAATCTGTTTTTGCAGTTTCTTGTTCCGGAAATCCAGCAGGCCCTGGATTATCTCCTCGCGCGGCAGTTTTTTTGCCGTGTCGAAAGCCTTCCGGGTAATCCTCGCGAACGTCCACACTTCCCGCGGGAACGCGGTCGAACCCGGCGGCAGGTCTTCGGGGCCGCGACGCAGGACTTTCACTATCGCCCATCCGTCGTCAAGGCTCAAGATATCGGAAATCTCGCCTTCCTTGGCGGCTTTGGCCCACTCGCGCAGATCCGGGTTGTCATCCATCTCTTCAAGCATCAGTTCGCACCAGGCGACGCCCTGGTCCGGACGCTCCGAGTATCTCGCGGCCACCTTGTCGAACGGAACCCCGCCGCGGGCTTCGGCCAGGGCGGCACGCATCGAGACGAGTTCCACTTCGTTGGAGGCGTTGGTGCGCTCGACTGCGCGAAGCCAGCGGTTGGAAACTGTCATAATATCGGCGTCGGTGATTTTCAGGATGCCGTCTTTGTCGAAATGGTTGCGGAGCGGCTGCGCGAGCGCATCGTCATCTACATAGCGCAGGAACAGTCGCGATTCCTCCGGCCCGAAACGCTTTGCCAGGGAAATTATGTCGCCTTTGCGCTGGCGCATGGCTTTCAGGAGCTTGGCCGTATATTCGTCGTACTCCTTGGCGGATACGGACACTCCGGTTTTCTGCGCGAACTGGCGGACGAGCGCGCGGCGCTGCATTTCGCTTACAGTGCGCTTGCGGGAATTCCGCACGGCCTCCTCGGCCTTGGGGTTGAAACCGGTAAGAGGGTCTCCGGACATGAGCCGGCGGATTTTGTCCTCGAGCGAGGACGCCACGAGAAAATCGTGTTTCGTGAACTTTTGCCCGTTCACGATCATAAATACGTCTTCTTCGGCGAGACGATCCATCAGGCATCCAGAACGGTCCGAAGAAGGAGCGCCGGCATCCGCTTTCCGGGCCGGAGCGGCGGCGTGTGGATTTGCGGCATCCGCAACGGCAGGCGAACCATTGCCCTGCGTTGCAGCAGATGTTTTGGCGGACGAGGAGTCCCCGCATCCAAAAAACACCGCAACGGCAGCAGCGAGCGCTATGCAAGTCAGTAGTTTGCGACGCATGGTGTTCCTGTCCTGTGTTGCAGTTTAGTCCGGGAAAAACCCGGATGGCAAAGCGCGAATGAAACTGGAATGTCGTTCTTTTACGGAAATCGGGGAGAGGCGTGTCCGCCTCCCCCCGATTCCATTCGCTGTAGGCGCTCTCGCGCCTTCACGCGAATTTATCAGCCGACGTTGATCGTGGCGTACTTCGGCGTCTTCGGCATCTTGCCCTTGTAGGCAGCCTTGGAAGCGGAAGCGTCATACTTCATCGTCCACTTGCCGAACGCAACCGTGTTGGGGACGTTATCGCAGTCGACCAGCATCGTGGTGCAATCGTAGACGTGGGTCTGCTCGCAGACCTTGCCCTTGATGTACCAGGAACCGGCAGGAGCGCCTGCGAAGTTGCCGGTGAAGGACGTGAAGGTGCCGTTCTTGGCGGAGTACTTGCCGAGACCCGCGTATTCCAGGCCTTCAGCGAGATCCCACTCGAAGCCCGGTCCGTAGACGACCTTGCCGGTGAACTTGCCGGCGGCTTCGGCATCGGCGCCCTTCTTGCCGATCACGTTGAGGACAGTGAATTCGAGCTTGCCTTCCGGGATGTCGGCGGTGTAGGGCTTGGAGGCCCAGAACGCCCAGTAGGCGGGAGCCGCAAACGCCTCGATCTTCGCATTGCAGGCGACATCGCAGAGAAGGACCCAGCCTTCGATCTTCAGCGTGCCGGGAACGCGGACGACGCAACCGTCAACCTTGTCATCGTCACCGCAGAACACGGGCGTGACAACGTCCTTGCCGGGAACGCCAATCGTGGTCTTGCCAGTGAACGCGACCTTGTAGACTTCGCGGCCGGCGACCACGTCGACTACCGGATCTTCATCGCCGCAGATGCCTGCGAACGCACCGCTGGACAGCGCTGCGGCTGCGGCGGCAATCATGAGTTTCTTCATTATTTTATTTCCTTTTTTACTTCATCCGGTTCGGACACCCGTCTTCACCTTCAGAAGCGGTTAACCTTGCCTTCGGCGATAGGAGCCAACGTTCGTTGTGCCCGGTTTGACCTAGGCCCGGACACCCTGTCCGAAAACCCTTTCTCGTCGAAAACGCGAGTAGAATATCAAAACGCCCCGCCTATAGTCAACACCTAAATAAAAAAATTTTTTCGCGGCGTTCCGGCGGCGTCACGGGGCGACCTCCAGTCCGTCGTACGCAAGATGCACGTGCGGCGGCAGGCGCGCTTCCGTGGCCGCGTGCGGCAGCGAATGCGACATGTGCACGAAATAAGTCTCGCGCGCGCCGATTTCTTCCGCGTACGCAAGCGCGCGCCCGAGCGTGAGGTGCGTGGGATGCGGCTTGTCGCGCAGGCAGTTGAGCGAAAGGACGTCCAGACGCTTTTCGCGCAGCAGCGCCATCGAGGACGCGGGGATTTCGTGGCAGTCCGGAATGTGCGCCGCGCGGCGTCCGTCGCATTCGAATATGTATCCGCACGTTTCGACTGGCGGATGGAAGACGGGCACGGGCGCGATGGACATGCCGCCTGCGGTGAACGCGCCTGCGACGGGCGTGAAGCGGATCATGGGGCGGAAGAGTCCGTCCGGCCCCGGACGGTCCGTTATGTACGGGAACACGGCGCGCAGGGCTTCGAGCGCGCCGGCGGGGCCGTAGCACGGCAGCGGCCGGCCGCCGGCGAGGGTGTTGAAGCGGCGGACGTCGTCGAAACCGGCCACGTGGTCCATGTGGCAGTGGGTTATCGCGACGGCGTCCATGTGCGCGAGGCCGGCTTTCACGGCGAGCAGGCGGAATTCCGGCGGCGTGTCCACGACTATCCGCCCGCCGGCGGCGGACTCCACGGCCACGCACATGCGACAGCGGGCGTCGCGCGGGTCGGTCGATCTGCACACCGGGCAGTCGCATCCTATCATAGGCGTGCCGGTGGAAGTGCCCGTTCCGAGAAAGCGCAGAAGCATCGCGGCAGGCTCAGAACGTCGCGCCGGGCAGGGAGCATCTGGCGCCCGCCGGGTCGCGGTAGTTGGAGAATTCGGAAATCACGGCGCCGTCCTCGCCGGCGACGAAGAAATACCAAGTTTCGTCGGCGGGGAGCTTGCGCGCCTTGCCGTCCGCCGTCCATTTTTCCGCGTGGACCGCGAACGGCGCGCCCGCCGGGCCTCTGCCGGGCGGATGCGCCAGGATGCGGGCCTTGAGGGCGGGGTCGGAATCTATGTTGGGTTCGCCGGCGGAAAAGACGGCGTACACCCAGCCGCGCCGCACGAGCCACGACGCCGTCTTGCACGGCAGGTCTTTCGCGTACTCCCGGCCGGTGCGGATGTCGCGCGCCTTTGCGAAGGAGCGTTCGTGGCGGCATTCGGCGGTGGCCTGCCCCGGCAGCAGGACGATGTCGCGCGCGGCGTATTCCTCGCGGATTTCGTTGGCCCAGCCGAACACGCCAGCGCCGGTGTTCACGAAGTCGCCGGTGCGGAAATCGGTGCATTCCGGGGCGGGACGGTCCGCGCCGGGCGCGCCCGGCGCCGGATCCCACCCCAGGCGCTCCATGACCTTTGCGTACGCGGCGGCGGCGGCTTCCGGGCGGAACCTGCCGCCGGAGTTCACCGACGACTATTTCACCAACTTCGGCGTCAACTACAGCCACATTCTGCAGATCGACCGGCACCTGCCCTGGACGGACCCGAACTGCGTGAAGATCCTCGACGCCGTGCAGCCGAAATA
>CADCBS010000055.1 GCA_902799715.1 uncultured bacterium
ACGCCTCCTCCCCCGCGGCGCGGGCGCTGGCGGCCGAGACCGGCGCGCTGCTCGCCGAAGCCGACCTCGCGGCGCCCGGCGGCGCGGCGGCGCTTTTCCTGAAGACCGTCGCCATGGCCCCGGACGTCGCGTTCCTCGTCAACAATGCGTCCGTGTTCTCCCCTCTCGCGGACCCGCCGCCCGGAACCGCGGAGGCGATGCGCATGGTGAACGCGGAGGCGCCTGCCGCGCTCTCTTCCATGCTCGGGCTGCGGCTCCTCGAAAACGCGCCCGGCCTGCCGCGGCGCGGCGCGGTGGTGGACATCCTCGACGCGGCCGTCCCTTCGCCCGCGCCGGACACGGCCACGCCCTACGAAAAATCCAAGGCCGCCCTCGCGGCGTCCATGGAGAAGGCCGCGGGGCTTTTCGCCGACTCCCTGCGCGTGAACGGCGTCGCTCCGGGCGCGGTCCTCCCCCCCGAGGGTTTCCGCGTGCCGGGCGGCGACACGCTGCTGCCGGAGCGTCCGTCGCCGGACGACGTGGCGCGGGCCGTGGAGTTCTTTCTGGAGGCCGGCGGCGTCACCGCCCAGACGCTGAAGGTGGATTCGGGGCGTTTCGTGATGGATGCGCTGTGACGCGCCCGCGGCGGCGCGGAACGGTGGCGATGCAGGCAAGGTGGAACGATGCTGAAAAGGATTTTTTCGAAAAGGAATCTCCCGCTCTGGGGCGCGGCCCTGCTGTCGGGCGCGATAATGTACATGGCCTACCCCCCGGCTCCGGCCGGCGGACGCACCGGCGCGTTCTTCGCGCTCGTTCCGCTTCTCGCGGCGGTGCGTTCGGGGATTTCGCCGCGCAAGTCGGCGTTCTTCTTCTTCGCCGCCGGAATGTTCTTCTGGCCGGCCACGCTGTCGTGGTTTCCAGCGATAGTCCCCAACGGCGGCCCGTGGCCGCTCGTTGCGCTTGGCTGGTTCGGGCTGTCTGCTGTCTGTTCGCTTTTCTTCGCCCTGTTCGGCTGGCTTGACGCCCTGCTCTGGAAGGCCGCGGGCGACGCCCCGTCGTGGCGGCGGCTGCCCGCCGTGCCCGCCGAGGCAGTCCTCTGGGCCGGAGTGGAGCTGCTGCGCGGAAACATCTTCACCGGGTTCCCGTGGAACTTCCTCGGAACGCCGCTCGGCGCGTTCCCGAAGGCGGCCGCGCTTGCGCGCTTCGGCGGCGTCTACGCCGTGTCCGCGCTCGCCGTGGCGGTGTCCGGCGCGATGGCGTCGTTCGCGGCGCGGGCCGTCCGCCCGCTCGCCGGCCTTCCGCCCGATCCGCGCACGCTCCGCGCAAGGCTGCTGCGCTCCGCCGAGGCGTGGCTCGCGTTCGCCCTGGCGATGGCGTGCTTCTGCATCCCGCCGCCGGCGGAGGTGGCGGATGCGGATTCGGAGACGGTGAACGTCGTCCTGCTCCAGCGCGACTTCCCGTGCGTCTTCCGCAGGCCGGACGGCAAGTCACGCGGCGCGGAAGTCTACCGGAAGCTGATGATGGAGGCGCGCGACGCCACGGGCCGCCGCGTGTGGTGCGGGGCCGACGCCGCGGCGGACGGGCGTTTCATGCAGGCCGACCTCGCGGTGCTTCCCGAAAGCGCGCTGTGCGAATTCGGAACCGCCGACGCCTCGGCGCTGCTGGGCTGGATGGTTTCGTCGCCAGGCGTTTCGGTCCTCGCGGGATGCGACCATGCCGTGCGCGACGCGCAGGACGGGCTGCGCTTCTACAACTCGGCGCTGCTCGCCGACGCGATGGATCCCGGCGCGCGCCCGCACATATACTCGAAGCGCCACCTCGTGCCCTTCGGCGAATACATCCCGTTCGACAAGACCTTCCCCGCGCTGCAGGGGCTCTGTCCGCTCGGCGTGAGCCTCTGGCCCGGCGACAGGCCGGTCCTCGACCTGCGGCTGCGGTCCGGCGCGGACGTGAAGATCGCGCCGCTGATCTGCTACGAAGACACCGACGCCTCGGTCGTGCGCGAATCGGCGAAGGCCGGCGCGCAGCTGCTCGCCGTCATCACGAACGACAACTGGTTCTGGGGATCCATCGAGCCGGTGCAGCATTTCGAGCAGTCCGTGTTCCGCGCCGTGGAGACGGGCCTGCCGCTCGTGCGCGCCGGCAACACCGGCGTGACCGGGATCGTGCTGCCCGACGGCACGCGCAAGACGCTCGACGGCCCGGACGGAAAGCCGCTCGTGGACGCGCCCGGCTCGATGGCGTGCACGGTGCGCGTGCCGAAGAATCCGTCGCCCACGCCGTACACGTCGCTCGGCGACATCCCGCTTGCGGTCCTTTCGTCGATCGCGGCCGCCGCCGCCCTGCTGCAATGCGCGCGCGGCCGCCGCCGCGCCGCCTGACCGCCCGCGGCGAACCCGGGCGCGTCTGCGGCGATCTGCCGTCCTACATTCGTCAGGTTCTTCCTGCCGTTCCCGGGCCGGAATATGCTTGCTTGGAAAATGCAGATGCGCCCCTACTCTGCGGGGACGATAATTGCGTTGATGCCGTCGGCGTCGAGTTGCGTCAGATAACGGCGATTCTGTTCATCGGCGTACGCGGACATTATCGGATTGGAGATGCTCCTGTCATTGATGATATACAGTAGATCTATGCCGGCAATGGAATTGATGAATTGTCTCCAATCTCCGATATCGTCGATATGCTCGTCCATAAAAGATGCGTTGACCTTGCGAAAGTAACCTGTCGGAAAATCGAAGAGTTCATGTGGCACGCGAAAGTCTTTTATGTCCGAAAGATTGACTTTCGCGCCACTCTCGGGCGGTGATTCCCTGTAAGTCTGCCGTGGCAGGAAATCTTGATGCGTGTGGCCTACCATGGCTCAGAAAAACAATTCCAGCGGCTTGTCGAGATCTGCGGCCCGGCGAAGGGCGGAAAGGAGTTTTTCGGTAGATGCTTTGGCTTCGGCTGGCGCTTTTCTCGCATAGTCTTCTGTCATTTTGACAGCAGTCTGGATTTTATCGGCGGAGATTTCTTCTTCTTCATATTCGTCGATAAAGATGTCGAACGCCCGATTGAATTGGCAGAAGATATCGAATAGGTTGTCGTAGTCGGCCGCGGAGATTTCGAAATCTTCAAATTCAACATCCTCCCAGAGCATCCCCTCGGGAAATTCGTTGAGGCTGTCGATATTATGCGGAACCGAAAGAAGGTAGCGATTGTTGTGGTCCATTTTACATTTCCTCTCTCTTGAGAATTCTGAAGTGAGTCATTGCATTATATTCTTCCATGGGTCTTCCGGTTTGTTTGCCACATGGCAATATCTTGTTTCCGGGAACATTGCCATTGATGTCAAGATAGCATCGGCGCGAGTGGATTGTCGCGTCTTTCAGCCGACACGAACCGGCTGCGACATCGCAGACGACTTGAAGGTTGGAGCCTTCCGTCTGAAAGATTATTTTCGATCCGGAGCGTTGCGCCGTACTTCCCGGTGCGAACCGGTCTATGAAATCGTTGAGATTTACCGGCTGCCAGTTGGCATGGAATCTCGCAGCCCGGGCGGAGGCGCTGTCAAGCTTCTTCTTTAGTGTCGCATCAAGTTGCGCGAGCGCTTTTTGTCCGGCGGAACCGGAAGTGTATTGCGACTTAGAGTCGGACATTCTGCCGTCTCCTTTCTTTAGTCCTTTTGCGGGTTGTTGCCTGGTAGTCCAATCTGTTTACGACTGGAATATTCCAGTTTGAAAAGATGCCTGCATCGGTTGCTGAAAGTTTTCCGTACGCCAATATCTGAGAGGGCTCGGACAATGCCAATTTTATATTCAAGAGCATGCGACCTATATTTTGGAATTTCTGGTTGCATCCCAGCGCCCCGAAAGCATAACAGATGTTTTTCGGATAGGATTTCAACGCCGGCAACGTAGCCACGCCGCCTGTTCGCAAAGAAGGGATCATGCGGATTCCATGCACAAGGAAAAGACCGTTGGTAAGCGCGTTCAAGAGGAGGGCGGCGTGTTGCTCCGGTATCGGAGAATCAAGGCATGGGCTTAAATCAAATCCTGTGACAGCATAGTAGATTGAAAGGTTGGATGCGACCTTGTCCAAAGTGTTGAGATATCCGTAAAGAGAAGGGTCCGGCTCGAAGAAGGTGAGTACTGTTTTGCGGGGATTGGCAACTTGATTGCGTTTGTTGTATGGCCAAAGTTCAATGTCTTCCGGTGCTTCCTTGATGTACTCGAACTTTGTCAAATCCGGGAAGCCATTGTCGTAGAAAGAAATCCCTTCGGTGCTGAGAATCCGTTGTGCTTGCTCGGCATATTTGAATAGATTGATTTCTCTGTGAATGTCCATGAATTTTTTTTACCTGTCGGTGAAATGCCCGTGTAAAAAAATTTAGAGTCCAAGCGTCATTTGAACGAATCTTTCGGGTTTGCGCGAGAGCGCTGGCGTACGGCTCTTCCCGGCGATAATTTCAGCAACACTGCGGGAAACACCGAATAGGGTTTCTATCGCGTGAGGGATCATTTTGCTTGCCATGGAAAACGGCGCAAGAAGATTTCGGGCGAAGACGTCTGCCTGCCATTCGGAATTCATGTAGGACGGTATGTTGCCGTTTTCCGCCTTCCGCCCAAAGGCGAGAGTCTGTGTTCTGTGCAGGATAAAGTGCCCGATCTCATGAGCGATTGTAAATCGGCAATGACCGTCGCCATTCATGGCTTTGATGTATACTGGCTCCTGGATGCGGATGCAGTATTCAAAGGGATTCATTTCCGCCTCGCGACAGGGCAGTTCATCCGGCTCGACAATTTCGTAGCGGAAACAGGGGAAAAGCTCCGGCATTTTGAATTCAAGCAATCTGGTGATGTCAAGATAGCAGATGCCGTCATGATCGCAAAGAATTTTCCGGAATTGTTCCGCTGCGGCCCTGATTTCATTTTCCTTCCTTGGCGCGACGCAGAATCCATCTTTTAAGCAGTTGCCCATCGAAACCTCCTTAAAACAGATATTGCTGAATGGCATCACGAGCTTCGGGACTTAAAGTCTGTATTTTTCTTGCGAATGCCACACTGATTTTCTTCTTGTCCTCGGACAGACCTTCGAACTTTACCCCTATGCCTTTTTCGCTTTCAGCAACGGCCGTATCGAATTCCATTTTCTGCGTGTCGTCTAGATTGTAGAGATCTGGAATTTTTACAACCCAATCGGATGGCATGCTCTTTTTCCCGTTCTCGACGGACGAAAGAAACGACATCGAGATGCCAAGTTTGCTGGACATTGTCCGTAGAAGTTCGCCACGGTCGATTCTCAGTTTTCTGAGAAACTTTCCTAAACTCGTAAGTTCTCCTGCCATAGTAGCATCCTCCTTGTCGCATTCATCGTTTTTGAAACCATCGTGACGGCATCTTCCTCGCCAGAGGAAACGCGCATACTATAACATAATCTATGAACGCAGTCAACCTCTCGGTGAAAATAATTTGCAATTGGTAAAACCATCCGGTGGTGTCAAAGAGAAAGGGGGAATTCAAAGATTTATCACGATGCGGGGATCAAATGCTATACTGTGTGCGCATGAAATCCTGGAACGAAATACGCAAGTCCGCTACGGCGTTCTCGAAGCGCTGGAAGAACGCATACGACGAGAAGAGCCAAGCCCAGAGCTTTTTGAAGGAGTTCTTCGCCGTCTTCGGCGTGGACGCCGTCACCGTCGCCACCTTCGAGCACCGCGTGAAGTTCGCCGACGGCTCGCAGGGCTACGCCGACTGCTTCTGGCCGGGCACGATCCTCGTCGAGATGAAGTCCCGCGGCAAGGACCTTGACGCGGCGTTTGAACAGGCAATGGAGTATGTGCGGACAATGTGCAATGTTGCCAATGTGGAAATGTTGCCAAATGCCAATTCCAATTCCCAGTTGAAAACTGGCAACATTGGAACTGGCAACACTGGCAACAATGGCAACATTGCACAGCTCCCCCGCGCCGTCGTCGTCTCGGACTTCCAGCGCTTCCGCTTCTACAACCTCGAAAAGGACAACGCGCTCACCGAGTTCGCCCTCAAGGACTTGCGCAGGTACGTGACGCTCTTCGGCTACATGATCGGCGCGGACGACGGCGGCGAAATACGCGAGCAGGATCCCGTGAACCGCAAGGCCGCCGAACAGATGGCCCGCCTCCACGACGCGATGAAGTCCGTCGGCTACACCGGCCACCCGCTCGAGGTCTATCTCGTGCGCCTCCTATTCTGTCTCTTCGCAGAAGACACAGGCATCTTCAAGCCGGATCAGTTTTCGCATTTCATAAAATGCGATAGTTCCGCTGACGGTCGCGATCTCGCCGAAAAGCTGGCGGCGCTCTTCCAGACCCTCGACACCGCGCCGGAAACGCGGCTCTCCATCCTTGACGAATCGCTCGCGGCGTTTCCATACGTGAACGGCGGGCTCTTCGCGGAATCCCTGCCGATGGCCGCGTTCTCCGCCGAAATGCGCAAGGCGCTTCTCGGCTGCGCCACGCTCGACTGGTCGAAAATCTCCCCCGCCATCTTCGGCGCGATGTTCCAGGGCGTGATGGACGAGAAGGCCCGCCACGACCTCGGCGCGCACTACACGAGCGAAAAGAACATCCTGAAGCTCATCCGCCCGCTGTTTTTGGATGCGCTGCGGGATGAGTTCGAGACGATAACCGGAAAAGTTTCAACACAGAGACACAAAGGCACGGAGGCACAGAGAAATAAAAACTCTGAGTCTCTGTGCCTCTGTGTTAAAAACAACGCGACGGGCAGGGGACGGCGCATTGCGCTGGAGAAGTTCCACGATAAGATCGCGTCGCTCACGTTTCTCGACCCCGCCTGCGGATGCGGCAACTTCCTCCTCATCGCCTACCGCGAGCTGCGCCGCCTCGAAATGGACGTGCTGGAGGAGCTGTACAGGGACGACCCCGGACAGTTCCTCGACATCTCCCAGCTGTGCAAGGTCGGCGTATCGCAGTTCTACGGCATCGAGATCGAGCAGTTCCCCGCCGAAATCGCCAAGGTCGCGCTGTGGCTCATGGACCACCTCTGCAACATGGAGGTCGCCGACCGCTTCGGGCAGTACTTCGCCCGCATCCCGATCAAGGACTCCCCGCACATCGTTTGCGCAAACGCGCTCACGATGGACTGGGAGAGTTTATTGAATGTTGCCAATGTGGAAATGTTACCAATTGCCAATTCCAATTCCCAATTGAAAACTGGCAACATTGGAACTGGCAACAATTCCACATTCTCCTACATCTTCGGCAATCCGCCGTTCTTGGGGCGGATGCAGAAAAGCGCGGAACAGCAGGCGGCCATCGACAGTTTCTTCGACTACCGCGACATCGACTTCGTGGCCTGCTGGTATGCCAAGGCGGCAGAATATGGCAGCGCCCGCTGCGCATTCGTCTCCACCAACTCCATTACCCAGGGCGAGCAGGTGGCGCCGCTCTGGCGGACACTTTCGAAATACGGCACGGAAATCGACTTCGCCTACCGCACTTTCAAGTGGCACAACGAGGCGAAAGGCAACGCCGCCGTCCATTGCGTGATCATCGGCTTCCACGCAAAAGGTGGAAATGTTGCCAATGTGGAAATGTTGCCAATTACCAGTTCCAATTCCCAATTGGGGACTGGCAACATTGGAACTGGCAACACTTCCACATTGGCAAAATTGACCAAGACCATCTACGATCCCGACGGCACGGTTCACCACGTCGAACACATCAACGGCTATCTCATGCCTGCGCCGGACGTGCTTCTTGAAAGCCGCTCGCGCCCACGCTGCCCTTGCGCCCCCGCGCTCACCATGGGCAACATGCCGCTCGACGGCGGCAACCTCATCATCGAGAAGGAGGAGTATCCACAGTTTGCAAACTGTGAACCTGATTCGTTGACGGTCATCAAGCGCCTCACCGGCTCAAAGGAATACATACAGGGGCTGGAACGCTGGTGCCTGTGGCTCAATGACGTTGAGCCGTCGGTCATCCGCTCAATGCCGCTCGTGATGGAGCGCGTCGCCAAGTGCCGCGAATGGCGCCTCGCAAGCAAATCCGCCGACACGCGCAAGCACGCCGCAACGCCGACGCTTTTCCGCGAACAGAAGAACCCCAAGACGGCCATCATCATCCCGAGCGTTTCTTCCGAAAAACGCGACTACATCCCGATCGGCTTCATCGACGATTCGACAATCGTCACGAATCTTGCCTTCATCGTTCCCGACGCGACGCTCTACCACTTCGGCATCCTCTCGTCGCGGATGCACATGGCCTGGATGCGGGCGGTGGCCGGTCGGCTGAAGAGCGACTACCGCTATTCCAAGGACATCGTTTACAACAACTTCATCTGGCCGGATGTTGATAATGTTGCCAATGTGAAAATGTTGCCAATTGCCAATTCCAATCCCCAATTGAAAACTGGCAACATTGGAACTGGCAACACTGGCAACAATGGCAACATTACATTGATCGCCTCGGCCGCGCAGGCCGTTCTCGACGCCCGCGCCGCACATCCGAACGCGACGCTTGCCGACCTCTACGACCCGCTCACGATGCCGCCCGACCTGGTGAAGGCCCACGCGCACCTAGACGCGCTCGTTGACAAGGCATACGGCCTTTCGCCGTCCTGCACCGACGCCGACCGCGTGGCCCATCTCTTCAAACTCTACTCGAAGAAAACCAGGGGGGGTGACGAAGACCACCATTCGAGGTGACGATGCCCCGCGCGGGGAGAAAAAAACCGTGCGGGGGACGCGTCGTTGGTGTATAATATCATGCGTTCGCACGACATGGAGCGGCAACTGACATGACAACAGCAGAGAACTACGCAAAATTTCTCGAAGAGCTTCGCAAGGAATCGGGACTCGCCATGGCGGTTCCCGACGACTACGGGCTGGTTTCGCTCAGGGTGGACGACAAGTACAACCTGAACCTCCAGCTGATCGAGGCTTCGGCGAGGATACTGTGTTTCGTCGAGGTCGCGTCCATTCCGCCGGACACGCCCGCCGAAGTCTACCGCGACCTGCTGGAGGCCGGCCTTTTCGGCAAAGAGACGGCAGGCGGGTATTTTGCGATAGAGCGCGACACGGGCGCGCTCGTGTACAACTACTTCTTCGACCTGGACGCCGCGGCGGAGGACGTTTCCGGTTTCGTGTCCACGCTCGAAAAGATACTGCAGCTTTGCGACATCTGGGCGGAACGGGTGAAATCCGGCCTGCACGGCGAAACGCACGATTCCGGCTCCGGGCGCGAGGCGGACGGCTTTGCCGTGCACGGCGGGCACCAGATCGGCGGCGGATTCATAATCAATCCGTGAACGCCTGCCATCCGCGCCCGGCCGGCGCCTACGCCCCGTGGACGGGCGACGCGGTGCGGCCGCGGACCTGCGAGCGGTAGAGGCTCCATCCCCCCGTCAGCCAGAAGGCGATTCCGCACACCCACATCGTAGGCAGCAGCAGGCCGTGGTTGCCGCTGAGCTCCGCCACCATTATCACGGCGGCGATCGGGGTGCGCACCGCGGCGGCCACGAACCCCGCCATGCCGACGAGCGCGAACGCGGCAGGAGGCATTTCCGCGGCTCCCGGGAAGATCCGGGCGCACAGCGACCCCGCCGCCATGCCTATGCAGGCGCCGCACACGAGCGCCGGGCCGAACACTCCGCCCGAGCCGCCCGAGCCTACCGTGGCGGAAGTGGCGAACACCTTCAGGAAGAACAGCGCCAGGAACACGCCAGCGGTGCCGAATCCGCACGAGCCGGGCGCCGAGCCGCCGGAGAACGCCTGCCGCACGATCCCGTAGCCGTTGCCGAGGACGTCCGGGAAGAAGAACCCGGCGAGCCCGGCGAGGAGGCCGCCGGCGGCGACCTTGCGCCAGGCGGGGGCCTGGATGCGGCCGAAGAAATGCTCCGTGGAGCGGAACACGAGGATGTAGAATTTCGCGCCGACGGCGGAGGCCAGCGCGAGCGCGAGGCACGGAAGGAGCATGATGCCGATGTCCACGCGCGTTTCGGGAAGGGCGAAGACCGGGTCCCAGCCGAAGAAAAGCGCGAACACGGTGTACGCCAGCGCCGACGCCGTGAACGACGGCATCAGGACTTCGTATTCCATGTCCGGGCCGGAGTACAATATCTCCGCGCCGAACAGCGCGCCGGCGAGCGGCGCGCGGAAGAGCGCGCCTATGCCGGCGGCCACGCCGACGGCCATCAGAAGCCTGCGCATCGAAACGTCGCGGGGGCGGACGAGGCGGGAGATCGTGGAGCCGCAGGCCGCGCCTATGAGCGTCATTGGGCCTTCGTATCCGGCGCTGCCGCCGGAGCCGACCACGAGGGCGGAGGCGACGGCCTTGGTGGGGATGACCTTCGCCGAGAATCGTCCGTTCAGGTGGTGGTACACGTAGATGGCGCTGTCGGTGCCGCGCGCGTGCGTGAACGGCGAGAACCATTTTATGAGAAGCGCGGCGGCCGCGGCGCCGGCGGCGGGCAGGAAAAGCATGATCCAGCGATGCGGGTCGGACAGCCAGTCCGCGCCGGCGGAGAAGGCGCAGATCCCGCCGGAAGGCAGAAGCGGCTTGAAGCCGCCGGCGCCTTCCATGAGCGCGGAGCGGAAGAAGTCTATCAGCCATTCGAACCCGGCGGCGGCGAGACCGGCGGCGACGCCGGTGGCGGCCGACAGCGCGAGCGCGGAGGCCGTCTGGCGGGACATTCCGCGGCCGGCCATCCAGAAGCGCCAAAGGCGTGGTGTCAGTCTCCGGGGCATCTCTTGCCGCCGTCCCGGCGCTGCGCGTCCGCGGGCTGCGCGCCGCGGGGCCTGTCCTTGAGCACGATGCGCAGAGGCGCGCCCTCAAGCCCGAAGCGCGCGCGGATGGAGCGTTCGAGGTACGCCAGGTACTGCGGCGTGGCGAGGGACGAATCGTTCACGAAAAGCCTGACCGTCTGCGGGCGCACGCCGACCTGCACGGCGTAGTATATCTTCAGCCTGCGGCCGTTCTTCTGTGGGCACTGGGTCTTGCGGGCGGCCTCCACGATCGTGCGGTTCAGCACGCCCGTGGGCAGGCGCATCGAGGCGGACACGGCGGCGCGGTCGATCGCGTCGATCGTGCGGCGGATGTTGTAGCCGTCCTTCGCGGAGCAGAACACGACGGGCGCGAACGAAAGGAACGGCATCATGGCGCGCAGCGCGGGAAGGGCCTTCGTCTCGGTCATCCCCTTTTCGCGCGCGAGGTCCCATTTCGACACGAGTATCGCGCAGCTCTTGTTCTTTTCGAGGATCATGCCGGCGATGCGCTTGTCCTGGAAGCATGGGCCTTGCGAGGCGTCGATCACAAGCACGGCGACGTCCGCGCCTTCGATCGCCTTTTCGCTGCGGAAGCCGGAGAAGGTTTCGATGCTGGAGGACGAGGCGCGCGCGCGGGGCTTCATGCCGGCTGTGTCCACGAGCATGTAGTGGCGCGCGTCCGGCCCGGAGCCTATCGTGAAAGGCACGTCCACGGAGTCGCGGGTCGTGCCGGCGATGTCGGACACGATCACGCGCGGGGCGTTCAGCAGGCGGTTGATGAACGACGACTTGCCGGCGTTGGGGCGGCCTGCCACGGCGACGCGCAGCGGGTCGGCGACGGATGCGTTTTCGGTTTCGGGCAGGGCTTCGCACAGCGCGGCGGCGAGCGCGGGGATTCCGCGGTTGTGCTCGGCGGAGACGGGGAACACGGGCGCGCCGAAGCGGGCGAACTCGTGCGCCAGCCCGTCGTCCGGCGGGTTGTCGCACTTGTTGGCGGCCACGAGACACTTCACTCCGCTGCGGCGCACGAGTTCGAAGACCTCCTCGTCGAGCGGGGTCGCGCCCGCGCGGGCGTCCACGGCGAAGATGCACACGGAAGCGTCGCCGAGGCCGAGTTCGGCCTGGGCGCGCGTTTCGGCGGCGAGGGGGTCGGCGGAGGCGGACGCGCCGCTCTTGCCGAAGGCGATCCCGCCCGTGTCCACGAGCATCAGCCTGCGGCCGCGCAGCTCGATTTCGCGCGCCACGCGGTCGCGCGTCACGCCCGGCTGGTCGAAGACTATCGCGATGCGTTCGCCGGCGAGCCTGTTGAAAAGGGCGGACTTGCCAACGTTGGGCCGGCCGACTATCACGGCCACTGCGCCGCGCCCGGCGGCGGTATCGGCTTGCGGGGGCATCAGAATATCCGTTTCTTGGAGAGGATAGCCAGCACGCCGACTATGGCGGCGGTGACCAGGGCCGAGACGCCCACGATGGCGGCGAACGCCCATTTCGATTCGGAGAACGGCAGGCGGACGTTCATGCCGTACAGGGACGCGATGAACGTAGGCGCCGCCAGGAGGATCGTGAACACCGTGAGGTATTTCATCACGTTGTTCAGGTTGTTGTTGATCAGCGAGGCGAAAGTGTCGAGCGTGCCGTTGAGGATGTTCGAGCGCACGCTGGCCGTCTCCTGCGCCTGCTGGAACTCCACGTCGGCGTCCTCCAGCGTGTCGCGGTCGTCTTCGGACATCGAAAGGAACCGCGCCTTGTCGATGCGGCCCAGCACGAGGGTGTCGGCCTTCAGCGACGTGGTGAAGTACACGAACGACTTCTCCACCGCGAGGAGCTTCAGCAGCGCGTCGTTGGAGATGGACTTGTGCAGCTCCGACTCGATCGCGTTGGTGCGCTGCTGGATGTCGTTCAGGTAGCGCAGGTACAGCACGGCGGCCTGCCACAGCAGGCGGAAGGCGAAGCGGTAGCGTTCGGACGGCGGGCATACGCGGCGTATCTGGTCGAGGAACGCGGTGGTGACCGGCGTGGCGCGCGAGCAGATTGTCACGACGCGCTTTCCGCAGAGTATTATGCCGAGAGGCACGGTGCCGTAGGGGGCCACGTCGCCTCCGTCTTCCACGATGTAGGGCACGTGGATGATTATCAGGTACGTTTCGCTGTCTTCCCAGTCGAAGCGCGGCCGTTCGTCCTTGTCGAGAGGGTCGGTCAGGAAATCCTGCGGCATCCCGCAGGCCTTCTGCACGCGTTCGAGTTCGCCGGTGGAAGGTCCGGAGATGTTGATCCAGCAGGATTCCGTGATGTCGGCGGACTCCTTGAGGGAGTTGTTCTCCCATGTGTATACGGTCAGCATGGATCCTGTTCCTGCAGTGCGCCCGTTATTTCGCGGGCGGCGGCGAAGCCGTGGCGTCCGCAGTATGCGGCGATTCCGGCGGCGACGCGCTCCGCGGTGCGCGGGTCGGTGAAAGTGGCGGTGCCCACCGCGACGGCAGTGGCGCCGGCGAGCATCAGTTCGATCGCGTCTTCCGGCCCGTACACGCCGCCCATGGCGAGGATCGGAAGGCGGCTGGCGCGGTGCGCGTCGTACACGGCCTTCACGGCAACGGGGTGTATGCAGCGGCCGGAAAGCCCGCCGGTCCTGTTGCCCAGCACGGGGCGGCGCTTTTCGATGTCGATCGCCATCGCGGGCATCGTGTTGATCATCGACACGGCGTCGGCGCCTTCGTCTTCGAGGGCCTTCAGGTACGGCGCGAAATCGGGCACGTTCGGCGCGAGCTTCACGATGAGCGGCTTGCGCACGGCGGGGCGCACCGCGCGCACCGTGGCGGCGAGCGTCTGCGGCGACGAGCCGAACGTGTGGCCGCCCTCCTTCACGTTGGGGCACGAAACGTTCATCTCGATCGCGGCCACGCCTTCGGCGGCGTCGAGGATCGCGGCGGCCTGCGCGTACTCCTCCGCCGAGCCGCCCCACACGTTGGCGATCACCGGCACGCCGAGCGCGCGGACGCGCGGCAGGGTCCACTTGACGAAATGCTCCGCGCCCGGGCCCTGCAGCCCGATGGCGTTTATCATTCCGCCCGGGACCTCCACGTGGCGCGGCGCGGGGTTCCCCGGCCACGGCGACATGCGCACGCCCTTGGCCGTGACCGCTCCGAGCGCGGAATAGTCCACCAGCCCTTCGTATTCGCGGCCGTACCCGAAAGTCCCGCTTGCCGTGGCGACGGGCGTGCGCATCGCAAGCCCGCCGAGATCAACGCTCATGTCCACCATGGTGCACCTCCCCTGCGGACGTCAGTCCCACACAAGCTCCGCGGCCTTGAACACCGGGCCGTTCACGCAGCAGCGCGCGTTTGCGACGCCGCCTTTCGGGTCGCGCGTCTTCACCGTGCAGGCGAAGCACGCGCCCACGCCGCACGCCATGTGCCTGTCCATCGAAATCCATCCCGGCGCGCCGAGGGCCATCGCGCGGTCCGCCACGGCCTTCAGCATCCCGCCGGGTCCGCAGGCGAAAAGCTCGAAAGGCCGTCCGGAGCGGCGGCATTCCTCGAGCGCGGCGTCGAGCGGGACCGTGACGAGACCCTTCGCGCCGGCCGAGCCGTCGTCGGTCGCGGTGCGGCATTCCACGCCGAGCGCGGCGAAGCGGTCGAGCTGCAGCAAGTCCGCCGCGGTGCGTCCGCCGGCGAAAAGGACGATGCGTCCGGCGAAGCCCTTTTCCTTCAGGCGCGCCGAAAGGAAGTGGAGCGGCGCCACGCCGTAGCCGCCCGCCACGAGCAGCGCGTCGGCGCCGGGCGCGGGGTCGGGGAAGCCGCGACCGAGCGGGCCGGCTACGCGCATCCTGTCGCCAGGACGGACCTTGGCGAGCAGCTCCGAGCCGCGGCCCACGCTTTTGAAGAGGATTTCGATCCTGCCGCCGCGCGCGTCGAACACCGAGAACGGGCGGCGCAGGTCGCTTTCGGCGAGCGCGGGCACGCGCACGTGGACGAACTGTCCGGGCGCGACCTCCTTCGAGATCGCGGGGGCGTCGAGCAGGAGCATGGAATATCCGCCGCCGATGGCGGTCGCGGACGCTACGGTGCAAAGTTCATCGCATTTCATGCGAAGGTTCCTCCGGTTGTCTTGCGGCGGGGGCCGGCTGCTGGGGCTGGGCGGGCTGGCGCGGCGCGGGCGGCCTGGGGTGCGGCGGCCGCGCGGGCTGCGGCCCGTCGCCGTCGTTTTCCTCTTCCTGCGCGGGCGCCGCCGGCGCGGGGGCCGGGTCCGGCCGCTCCGTCCGGTCGTCGTCCTGCCTGACGGCTTCGCCCGACACGGATTCGATCGCGGCGGCCAGCTCCTTTTCAAGCTCCTTCTCCTCGGCGCGCAGGCGCACCGCCGTCGCGCGGTCGTCCTTCTGCGTGCTTGCCTTGCGCAGTTCGGACACCACGGCCACGTAGTTCGACACGTATCCGGCGAGGTCGCGCACGTACTCGCGCCCGGCTTCGGCGAAGAGGTGCGAATATTCGGCGCGGATCTGCGAAAGGTGGGGCGACGCCGCGGTCTGCCCCGCGGGGTTTATGTCGTCCTGCGATATCGGCCTTCCGCCCGGGAGCCCGCCGAGGCGCTCGATCTCCGCGCTCATCGCCTCCACGCCGTCGGTGTCGCCTTCGTAGCGGTACTGCAGCTCGCGTTCCTCGAGTTCGCGCCTGTAGTCCTCGGCCAGGGCGTTGAGGGATCCGGCGCGCTTTCTGCCGAGCGCGGCCAGGGCGTCGAGGAAGGCGGCGCGGGAGTTCGCGATGGTGTTCGTCTCGTTCGCCGGCGCGAGCATGGCGGCGGCGAGCACCGGGGTCGCGGCGTGGCGCACGAGCGGATCGTCGAACCGTCCGTCCTCCTCGAGCTTCTTCATGAAGTCGCCGGAGGTCATCGTGTCGCGCAGCAGCTGTTCCTGCGCGGCGGTGGAGGATGCGGGCTTCTGCGGCGCCGGGGCCTGGGCGGCGGATGCGGCGCGCGCGGCGTCCTCCCCCTCGCCGCCGTACGGCAGGAACGCGGCGGCGCATGCGGCCGCGGCGCATGCGGCGGCGGCGCAC
>CADCBS010000056.1 GCA_902799715.1 uncultured bacterium
GTTTGGCACGCTGCCTGTCGGCTACGACCACAAGTACGTCTATTCGCATTTCGGCTACAACCTGAAGGCGACCGATCTCCAGGCGGCGGTCGGATGCGCCCAGCTCGAGAAGTTTCCATCGTTCGTGGAGAAGCGCAAGGCCAATTTCGCGCGGCTCTATGAAGGGCTGAAGGATCTGCCGCAGCTCCGCCTCTTTGAGAAGTATGAAGAGAGCGATCCGTCGTGGTTCGGATTCCTGATGACGGTGAAGCCCGGCGCCGGCTTCACGCGCAACGACCTTGCAAAGCACCTTGAGTCCGCGAACATCCAGACGCGCAACCTCTTTGCGGGCAACATCATCCGCCATCCCTGCTTCGAGACGATGCGGGAAGGTATCGACTACCGCGTGGCCGGCTCGCTCGCCAACACCGATACCATCATGAACTCTTCGCTCTGGATCGGCCTCTACCCTGGCATGGGCGACGCGAAGATCGACTACATGATCAAGACGATCAGGGACTTCTGCGGCAGGTGAGCGATGCGCGTTGCAGACTACATCTGGAAGTTTCTCGCAGACCGCGGCACGAGGCACGTTTTCCTCGTGACCGGCGGCGGGGCCATGCATCTGAACGACGCGCTCGGGCGCGAGCCCCGCATAAAGTACGTGTGCAATCTGCACGAACAGGCCTGTGCGATGGCGGCCGAAGGCTACGCCAGGATGTCGGGGATGCCGGGCGTAGTCAGCGTCACCACCGGTCCCGGCGGCACGAACGCCCTTACCGGCGTGATGGGCGCGTGGCTCGACTCTGTGCCGATGATCGTCATATCCGGCCAGATCAAGCGCGCCACGATGATAACGTCCTGCCCGCATTTGAAACTCCGCCAGCTCGGCGACCAGGAATACAACATCGTCGATTCCGCCAGGCCGATGACGAAGATGGCCAAGACGGTGATGAGCGTGGAAGAAGTGCCGCAGGTCATGGCTGAAGCCTGGTCGCTTTGCCAGAGCGGCCGGCCCGGGCCGGTGTGGATCGACGTTCCGCTCGACATCCAAGCTGCGGAGATGCCGATAGCCGACGGAGAATTGATGCCCGAACTGTGTTCGGACATTTCCGGCGCAAAGCTGAATCCCTCTGAATCGCAGGTGGAAGAAGTCGCCGCGCTTCTGCGCAAGGCCCGGCGCCCGGCGATCATTGCAGGTTCCGGCGTGCGCAATGCACTGGCCGAGGAGCTTTTTCTGCAAGTGGCGGAATCGTTGAATGTTCCGGTGCTGACTTCGATTTCCGGCATCGATCTTATACCTTCGGACCATCCGCTCTTCTTCGGCCGCCCCGGAATACTCGGCGAGCGCCCCGCAAACTTTATCATGCAGAACAGCGATCTGTTCATCGTGCTGGGCACGAGGATGGGCATCCGGATCTGCGGCTACGCATACGACACCGTGGCCGGCAACGCTGTGAAAGTGATGATTGACGTTGATGGCGCGGAACTTGAAAAGCCCACGTTCCGCCCAGACGTCAAGATACATTCCGATGCAGGCGCCTTTCTCGAAGCGCTGCACAAAGCCCTGCCGTCATTGCCGCCGCGAGAAGAATGGCTTTCGTACTGCCGCAAGGTGAAGGCACGCTTTCCTGTCGTTCTTCCGGAGCATCGCAAGCGGACTGACTACGTTTCAAGCTACGTCCTGCCCGAGGCCGTGGTGCGCCATGCGCCCGATCCGCTGACGGTCGTGACGTCGAACGGGATAGCCTACACTTCCACGTTCCAGGCGATTCCGGTCCGCAAGGGGATGCGCATGTTCTCGAACGAAGCCTGCGCCTCGATGGGATATGGCCTGCCCGCGGCGATCGGCGCGGCGTTTGCAGGCGGCGGGCGACGCGTCGCCTGCTTTGAAGGCGACGGCTCGATCCAGATGAACATTCAGGAGCTGCAGACGATGAAAAACTATCGTCTGCCCATCACGCTCTTCGTCTACAACAACGGCGGCTATCTTTCCATCAAGACGACGCAGAAGGCGTTCTTCGGCGGGTTCTTCGTGGGTTCGGAAGCCGGTTCGGGCATCGTGCTTCCATCCTGTGAGAAACTGGCGGCTGCATACGGTCTGCCGTATTTCAGACTTTCGACCAATCAAGAGCTGGATGAAAAGCTGCCTGAAATATTCGCGGTGAATGGGCCGGCCGTAGTGGAAGCCATGCTCGATCCTTTCGAGGTGCTCGGCCCCAAGGCGGCATCGCGGCGATTGCCCGACGGCACGATGGTTTCGGAGCCTCTCGACAACATGGCGCCGTTCCTTTCGCCGGAGGAGCATGCCGAATGGATGGTGGCCGGCGGCGCCGCTGGAAAGAACGGCATGCGGTGACAGGGGAAATACATCGCTACCGGCGGTTCAAGGGCTGGGATTATGCGAACGGGGCTTCGCTGTTCATCACTGTCGCAACAGAGCCGCGAAGGCCGCTTTTCGGCGTAGCGCGGAATGGCGGGGTGTCGCTTTCGCCGCTGGGCGCGAAGGTGAAAGAGGCGCTTGAAGCGATACCGCTATTGAATCCCGGCATCCGGCTTTTCGGCCATGTTGTCATGCCCGATCACGTGCATTTCAACTGCTCGATAGCGCCAGGCCTTGCCGGGCCGCTGAAGGTGCTTGGGAATGCAATCAGGCGATTCAAGAATTATACCACCAAGTTGGCCAAGCTCAGCTTGGCCATCAAATCTGGCGGCTTGGAATTTGGCAAAGCATCTAGATTTGATGGCCGAACTGCGTTCGGCCAACCCCGCCTGTGGCAGCAGGGCTTCCACGATTACATCCTGCTTTCGCGCGCGATGATAGACGCCACAGAACGCTACATCGCCTACAATCCGCTCAAGTGGGAGCTGATGTACGGCGAAGACGGCGGACTGAGAGTGGCGGAGCCGCTTTTCACGCCACGCCTCGATCCTGGCGACTATTGGAAAGGAGTGGGCAATCTCGCCCTGCTCGATCCGGGCGAAAAGCTTCTTTCGCTGCGCGTTTCGCGGCAGGTGCAGGGCGCGGAAATGGCCAAGATGCTGGCGCGTATTGAAAATGCAGTTTCGCAAGGCTATATCGTCATCTCAGGCTTCATCTCGAAAGGCGAGCAGGCCGTTCGCGACATGCTGTGCAGCCGGGACGGTGCGCGGTTCGTCCGCATCTTGCCGTCGTGCATTCCGAACCGGCGCTTCCGGCCCGAAAGCCGCTATGCGGCGCCTTTCGCCGAAGGCCGCTATCTCGAGATAGCCCAAGGCAACAACGAGGTGGAGTTCGGGCGCGGCGCCTGCCTCGACATCAACGCCGAGATAATCGAAATCGCCAAGGCCGGCGAAGGCCTTGCTCTCTACTGGAAGCCCGACGGGCCGCATATATTGGCCGAGCACAGCCCGGCCATCAAATCTGCCGGAGGTGGTGAATTGCGCAGCCCGGCCATCAAATCTGCCGGAGGCATGGCATGAATCTTGCAACAGGCCCAGCTGATAGATTTGATGGCCGAACTGCGTTCGGCCAAAACCGCCTCTTCATCACCGGCGGCACGGGCTTCTTCGGCAAGTCGATGCTCGACTATCGCCTGCGCCATCCCGGATGGCGGTGGGCGAAGGCCGAATGGGTGATTCTTTCACGTTCGCCCGGGCGCTTTGCCGCATCTTGCCCCTGCCTTGCGAACCAGCCCGGCGTTTCGTTTACGGCGGGCGATGTGCGCGACTTCGCTTTTCCCGAAGGCCGCTTCGATGCGATTATTCACGCCGCCACAAGCGCCGTCACCACGCTTCCGGATGCTGAAATGACGAGCGTAATCATGGATGGCGCGCGGCATGTGGCGGATTTCGCGAAGGCCGCCGGCTGCGGCACGGTCCTGTTCACGAGTTCCGGTGCAGTGTACGGGCCGCGCACGGCGCCGGCAGGCGAGGACGATGCGTGTGAACCGGCAACGGCATACGGCAAAGGGAAGCTGGCGGCGGAGCGGCTGTTGGTCGATGCCGGCTTCGATGTCAAGATCGCGCGCTGTTTCGCCTTTGCCGGGCCGCATCTCAATCGCGGCATTCACTTCGCCATCGGAAACTTCATCCAGAACTGCCTTGACGGAAAGCCAATAATCATCAACGGCGACGGCACGCCGCTGCGCAGCTACCTTTACGCCGACGACCTTGTGGAATGGCTTTTTGCAATCCTTGAACGCGGCGGGAGCGGGCGTCCCTACAACGTCGGCTCCGGCCGCGCGGTCTCGATACGCGAACTCGCCGAAACCGTACGGAACGTTCTCGGGGCGGACGTCCCGGTCGAGGTGAAAGGCGTTCCGGTCCCCGGCGCGCCGCCATCCGTCTACGTGCCGGACGTCACGCGGGCGGAAAACGAACTTGGGCTGCGCGTCGCGACGGGGCTTGAAGACGCGATAAGATTTTCGGTATAATCGGCGGCCATGGGAAAAGTTTCTGAAACAGTGTCGAAGCTCAAAGTCTGGGGCCTTGCCGGCGCCAAGGACTTCGTCGCGCGCAAAATCCGCTGGTGGAGCCTGTCAAGGCGCCTTGCCCGCATCGCCCGGCGCGACGCCGGCGGAGCGCCGGAACGCGGGATTACGCTGATCGGCGATTTCACGAGCGGCGGAAGCAACTCGAAGACGAACCGCGACTTCGCTTTCGCGCTCAAGGACGCCGGAATTCCTTTCCAGACCTTTTCCACAGGGAGCCTGCGCTCTTTCCCGGAGGGCGACGTGGCGGGGATATTGACCCCGCCCGGCGATTTCCGCCTGCGCCGCTACACGCATGTCGTCGAGATGTTCCGGAGCCCCCTCCCCCCGGGAGCGGTTCCGCTCCGCGCAAGGATAGCGTTCTGGGAAGGCGAGCACGGCATCCTGGACGTGTGGCCGTTCCTCGGCGGCGGCGATCCTGTCATAGCCATGAGCGATTTCAACGCGGAGTATTTCCGCAAAGAGCTGCAGGCGCCTGTGTCCAAGATCGTCTACCCGCTGCGCAAGATGGATTTCCCCGCCGCGTCGCCATTCGAAATGCGCAGGCGTTTCGGGATCGGCGAAAAGGATTTCATGGTGTTTTTCAATTTCGACTTCGGCTCGTTCGCACGGAAGAACCCGGTGGCCGCGATCCGCGCCTTCGCCAAGGCGTTCCCGCGCGAAAAGGATGCGCGGCTCGTGTTCAAGACGATGGGTGCGAAGTCCCATCCTGCATGTCTGGAGCGGCTGCGGCGCGAGGTTGACGCCGCCGGGATAGGCGGCAGGTTCTCGGTAGTGGCCGAATATCTGCCGCAGGCGGAGCTGTACGGCCTTGCCGGCGCGTGCGACGTATACATTTCCCTCCACCGCGGCGAAGGCTTCGGGCTGGGCATGGCCGAGGCCATGCAGATGGGGAAGCCTGTCGTGGCGACCGGGTGGAGCGCGAACATGGAGTTCACGCGCCCGGGAGTGTCGTTCCCCGTGCCGTACAGGCTGGTGCCTGTCGCGGACGGCGAGTATTTCACCTGCATGCGCGAGTGGGCCGATCCGGACGCGGACGCCGCCGCCGCCGCGCTCCGGCGGCTGTACGACGACCGCGCGTTCGCGGCGGACACCGGCGCCAAGGGCAAGGCGTTCGTGAAAGAGCATTTCTCGACGGCGAATTTCAGAAAAAGCGTAGAGGCGTTTCTCGATGGAAAACGGTGAAAATGCGACGGCGCTTCTCGAGGCGTGGCAGCGCCGGCGGCTCGAAACAGTGCACCGCGCAAGGACGGACTACGGGACGGGCCCCGGGAACGTGACCGTCCTTGCCTACTGGTGGGGGCGCGGCACGCCTTTTTTCCGCATCGAATCGGCTTTCCGCGAAACATGGCTGAACTGCGGGATGATGAAGTCGGTGATAGTGACGGACCGCCCGACGGAGGAGACCGATGCGTTCTCGCGCGCCTTTCCCGCGGTCGAGATACAGGTGGAACCTTCGCTGGTCCCGGGGAACCTCTACACAATGAGCGCGGACTGCGACGGAAAGTTCGCCGGACGTTTTTCAACGGAATACCTGATGGTGATACAGGACGACGGATTCCCCCTCAGGCCAGGCCTTGACCGCTTTCTCGGCCGCTGGGATTTCATAGGTTCGCCGTATGTGCGGGACAAGCCCATTCCGCGGCTCGTCGCGCGGATGTTCAACCTCTGGACGTCGAACGGCGGATTCTCGCTTCGTTCCTGGAGAATGTGCGATCTTGCCGCGAAGTACTGGAAAGAACAGTACCATTCCTATCCCGACTGCCATGCCGTCGGCGAGGACGCGTATTATACCGAGACGCTTGTGAAGGAAAAGCGCGAATACAGGCGGAGCATGAAACTGGCGGACAACCGCAGCGCAATCGCGTTCGCGTGGGACTGCATCGTGCCGTGGGACGTCCGCGAACTGCCGTTCGGCTTCCACCGGGCAGAGACGTTCGCGGAATTCGTCCGCAAAGGGTGGATCGACGTCAAGTCTTGAGCCTCTTGCGCGCGCGGGTGTTCATCCAGTCAGTCAGCTGCCGCGCCTTGGCGTAGAGCCATTTCGACGCCAGTAGATGGTACAGCGGCGAATTCTGGACGAGGCGGAGAGGAAGCAGGATGGATTTCGCCCAAAGCGGCGCCTGGTTCATGACATCGCGGAAAGCGGACGCGCCGTCTCTTCCGCGCAGGCGGAAGAATATCTCCCCGAAGAAGCCGAGCGCGCCCATCTGCGGGCCGAAAACGAGTGCGCGGAAAGCGCGTTTGGACAGTCTGCGGTCCTTGAGGTTGAGCGTGAGATTCGCAAAGCCGACGGCAAGCGTCATTGTCCGGCTGCGCGCGAAAACCTCTTCTTTCGCGCAGCCGCGCGTGTAGGAGATGTCGTTGCCGTACTCGCCGGGGCGGACGATTCCGCGTTTCGCCGTGTATATCGCGCCTCCGCGGTTCAGATGGGCGACGACCGGCGCAAGGTGCTGGAAGAGGGCGAACGTGCTTTCGTACGCATTGCGCATTGCGGTGTCGGTTATCGTGCCCGGGCCGTAGATGATGGAAGGCAGGAACGTCATCTGCTGAAGCTGCAGCGCGGGATCGGCGCGGCCGTCCCCGCCGGACGGGAGATACCTGTCGCCGGCGCATATCAGTTTTTCTCCGCGGCGCATCGCCTCTTCGACGTCGGGCCATCCGCTCCAGTCGTACATGTCGTCGTCGCACAGGATCCAATGATAGGGCCTGGCGCCGTACATTTCCATCGCCTTGGCGATGTTGGCGTTCCCCCCCACGTTGAAATTGTTGACCTTGTGCGTGACGTTCGGGTGGGCGGCCGCATATCTCCTGGCGATCTGCGGCGTGGCGTCGTCCGACCTGTTGTCGAGAATCGTCAGCAGGCAGTTCCGCACCGGCGAATCCGGCGCGAAAAGCATTTCGAGCGTCTTTTCGAATTGCGGCGCGCGGTTGTAGGTTATCAGCGTTATGTCTATCAGGTCTTCAGTGGACATGGCGCGGTCCGGCCCTATTTGGTCCTTGCGAGTCGCGGTTTTATCCAGTAGCGCCACACGGCGTACGTCCAGTACGCGAAGAGGAAGCGCGACTGCATGCGCCCCCTGTAGTCGCTTTTCTGGGTGCGTTCCACGAAATTCGCGAATTGCGCCGGGAACGCGGATTCTACTTCGGCGTGGTCGTCGCGGAATTCCTCGTATCCGTTCTCAGTGACGAGCATGACGTGCGCCCCGCACGCCGCAGCCTCGTTCAGCACCGCCGATGCGCTGTCGAACGAATACAGCGTTCGCGTTCGCTTGAGCAGGTCCGCGAGCGCCTCCCGCGACTCTGGCCAATCCATCGTGATCGTTTTCAGGCCGCGCAGTTCGGGCCGGTCGGTCCAGCGTCCGCCCTTGTACACGAAGCAGCAGTCTGCGGTCCGTTCGAAGCCCGGGTCGTTGAAAAGCTTCCTGTCGATCCAGGGAATCGTCAAGACGTCCGCGCCGGGGAGGAATTCGGGGCGGTATGCGAACACCATTTCGCTATGGTGGTATTTCTTCATTCCGCCGTTCCTGCCTGGGTAGAACAGGACGAGGCGGGCGACATTCCGCACGCGCAGCGGATTGCCCGCCACGATTTCCGGGTATACGGCCACGGCGCGGTCGCGAAGGTCTTTCGATATGCAGTCCAGGGCCGGCTTGTCAGCGGGCCAGCCGGTCTTGTCCGGGACGTGGTAGACGACTTCGAATCCCGCCTCGGCGAGTTTTTCCGAAAGAAGCATCATAACCCGTATCCCGTTCGAGCGCGTATAGCGGGTGAAGTAGAATATGTACGGTCGTTTCATTTCCGTGCGTCCTTGCGGTGCCTGCGCGCGGACGCCGCCATCGCGGCCGCGCAAGCCAGCGATTTCGCGCACACCGCGCCGCTGATCCACCACAGCATCGTGTCCAGGGAATAGACGTTGTGGGCTGAAAGGAATCCGGTCACCCGCTCCGGCAGCGCTCCGGCGAAGTAGCCATGGCCGGTCACAAGGAGCAGAAGCGCGGGATAGGCGAGTTCGATGGGCAGGATCCATTTCAGGAATCCGAAGCGCCCCGCCGCTATTTCGGCGGTGGTGTAGAATCCGTGCAGGGTGGACACGCCGATTATGGCTATGTGCCACGGAACCGCCCACCAGTATCCGGCGTAGCGGTCGCCGTCCGGCAGGAACGAAAGGAGCGGCCTTGCGATGAAGCAGAACAGCAGCGCCACGGATAGGCAGAACGCAATGTTCGCGGCCGTGGCCTTGAGGATCATTTTCGCGCGGGCCGCTCCGTCTTTCGCCATTTCCGCGGCGAACGGGAAGAACGTGAATATCATCGCGCCGTAGAGGTATGTCGCGATCTCGGAGAAGCGCGTGGCCATGTAGTAGCCTGCGGAGTCGATGTCCGGCAGCCGCTGGCGGAGCACGGTGGATTCGACGAGCCCGCCGAACCCCGTGGACGCCGCCATCGCGAGGAACAGGGCGAACAGCCCCGCGAACTTCTTCACCGTGCCGCGGTTCCAGTAAGGCTCGGCCGGGACCGACAGCTCCTTCCTGAGAGACACCACCGATGCGGCGATCGAGAACGCGGGGACGGACGCCTGGCCGACGAAGTAGCCGGTGAGGGCGCGGAAGGGCATGGCCACGAGCATCGTGAGCAGGCGGACCGGCGCGCCGGCGATGCTGAGCAGCGACTGCGCCTTGAACTTCTTCAGCGCCTGCAGCGCGTTGGCGTACACCGGCGCCACGGCCGAAACGAACGACGCGGCGATGATGACCAGCCCCAGCGAGCCTTCCACGATGCGGATGCGCTCGAGGAACGCGGGCAGGACGAACCGCGCGACGGCGATGGACAAGAACAGGAACGCCGCGGCCGCGGCGAACACGCCGCGCATCAGCGTCTTCAGCCTGCCGAACTCCCCGCCGATGGACAGGCGCGTCAGCTCGTTCCGGAACGTGTTCGCGAACGCGGCGACCGGTATCGCCAGGAAGTTCGCGAAGTTGGCGAGCGGCGTTACGGCGCCGAGTTCGGCGGGGCCGACGTATTTCGGCACGAGCCACAGCCCGACGAACGCGTTGAGCGCGTCGGCCGCGCGGCAGGCGCAGAAAAGCATCAGCGAGTACCACCAGAAATCGCCGAGCCTTGCATGGAGTTTCGAAAGCATTTCCGGAGATTATACCAAACGCGCGCGCCGGGCGCGAACCGCATTTGTCCGCGCCCGGCCGCCGTTTCGGCTTGCATTGGAAGGCGAAGGTCGGGTAAACTTCTGCAACGGTTTTCCACAGGAGGCATCCGGTGTTTGGATTCAAGACAGTTTCCGCGAAGGAAAGGCGCGTCGACACCATTTGTTCGGCGGCCGTGGCCGCTCTTGCGGCGATTGTGTACTGGTGCACGCTGCCCGACTGCGCGTTCCCCGGCGAGCCGGCGCGTCTCGCCGTCGAGGCGCTGGGGCTCGACCCGGCGGCGGCGGACGTGCCGCAGCACATGATATGGGGCTGGGTGGCGTCGGCGGCGGGGGCGTTCCCGGATCCCGTGGCCGCGCTCAACGTGCTTTCCGCCATTTGCGGCGTGGCGTCCGCTTGGCTGCTGTGCGGCACGATGACGTTCTACGTGCGGGAATGCTGCGACGACGAGGCGGCGTCGGCGTTTTCGTCTTCCACGGCGAGGGTCGCCGGCGTCGGCGCGGCGCTGGTGTTCATATTCTCGCTGCCCGCGTGGGAGTCCGCCACGCACGCGGGATTCAGGATGTTCGACGTGATGGCGATGCTCGCCGTGTTCCGGCTCGCGGTGACGCTCGCGCGCCATCCGAGGTTCCAGATCGCGCTTTCGGCCTGCATGGGGGCGGCGACGGCCCTGGGGATGCTGGAAAGCCCGTCGTTCTTCCCGCTGTCGCTCGTGTACATGCTCGCGCTGGCGGCGTCGGTGCACAAGTCCGACTGCGCCCGCGGCGAAGACGCGCGCCCGCGCCTGCTGCCGTCGCTCTTCGCGTTCCTCGCGGTCCTGCCTGTCGTGTTCTTCGGCGGGCTGCTGATCGTGTCGGCGGTGTATTCCGGAACGCCGTCCGCCGCCGACCGGGAGCTTGTGGACATCGGCAAGATCGCCGTGCGGATCGCCGGCAAGATGCGTGCCGAGGCGCGCATGTGGCTTCCGTCGGTGAACTGGGTGTGGATACTGCTGTTCGGGATATTCCCGGTGGCGGCGTCGGTGATATCCTCGATCGCGGCCTTCGGGCGCGACAGGCACAAGGCGAGCCAGTGCGCGTTCCACGTCGCGCTCACCGCGTGCCTGATCGTGGCGGTGGCGCCGTCCGACTTCCCGGTGCGTCCGTCCGTCATACTGCGCCCGACCGGGCATTCGCCGGCGATGCTCTACACGGGGCTCGCGGCCGTGGCCGGCTATCTGCTCGCGTACTGGTACCTGCTCCTGCGCGGCCCCGCGCCGGAGAAGCGCGACGAAGACGGCATGCCCGCGGCGTCCGGTTCGGCGCAGCGCGTCCTGGCGATGGCGGCGGGCGGCCTGCTCGTCGTCGTCCTGCCTGTGTCCGCGGGCATGGATTCGCTTTCGATGTCGTCGTCGCGCGGCGCCTTCGCCGACAAGTCCGCCGGCGAGGTCCTCGACGCGCTGGGCGGCCGCAGGTGGCTCGTCACGCGCGGCGGCTGGCTCGACGACCATCTGCGGCTCGTGGCGGCGAAGCGCGGCGCCACGCTGCGCATCCTTTCGCTGAACCGCACGAATTCGAAAATGTACCTGAAGAAGCTGGCGGAGGCGGCGGAGGCGGAAGGCATGCCCGGGCGCGTCGTGAACGCCGCGTCGATCGGCGTGGGCGGATTCCTTTCGACATGGCTCGAGAACGACCCCGACGCGCGCGGCAAGCTCGCAGTGTTCGACACGCCCGACATCTGGTACCAGTCCGACGCGAAAGAGCGCCTGAGGCCCGTGCCCGACGCGATATTCTTCTCCGGCGAGCCCGACGGCGCCGTGTCCCGCGAGACGGCGGCCGGCGCCAAGGAAAGGTTCTTCGCGCTGTGGGAGCGGATGGAGCCGTTCCTCGAAAAGCCAGTCGAGGCCGAGGCCGAGTCGCTCGACGGCCTCTTCAAGCAGGACATGCGCCGGCACATCGGCTTCATCGGCAACAGCACAGGCGCCTACCTGCAGGACGCGGGGCTCGACCGCGAAGCGTTCGACACGTACGCGCTGGTGAACGGCAAGATAGACGAAAACAACATATCGGCCCTGTTCAACCTGTTCGAGATGTCGCAGCCCGACTACAAGTACAGCGCGTCCGGCCCCGGCGACGCCAACCCCGCCGCGCGGCACAGGGCCGAGTACAAGCGCAAGGTCGACGAGTTCGCGAAGCGCGCGCTCGAAGACCACAACTTCAGGTTCGGCCTGCCCGTGCTCGCGAGCACGTACGGCAGGATCAGGTCGCCGCGCGGCGCGCTTATGCTCACTTCGTACTGGATGCAGACCGGCAAGACCCGCGCCGCGATAGCCGAGCTCGTGAAGGCCCTGCCGATGTTCGCGAAGGTCGGCCAGGCCGAGCTCTACAGCTACATGGCCATGATCTACGGCGGGATGGAGGCCAACCCCGAATCCGAGCGCCAGTACCGCGCCGCGCTCGAAAAAGACCCCGGCAACAAGAACGCGCTGCGCGGGCTTGTGATGCTGTCGCTCCAGAAGGGAGACCGGGAGGCCGCGATAGACTACTTCGAGAAGATCAAGGACAAGGACGCCACGGGCGAATCCAAGCCTACGATCGAGGCCGCGTTCGTGTGCCTCGCGAAGCGCGACATATACGGGGCGCGGGAGATGTTCCAGAAGCTCGGCGTGGAGAACCCGGACGACCCGAAGGTGCAGGGCATGCTCTGCTACGTCATGGTGATGCAGGCCGAAATCGCGCGCAGGCAGTCCGACGAAGCCGGGAGACGCGCCGCGGCGGCGAAGGACAAGAAGGAGAAGGAAGAGCTCCAGCGGGCCGCGGCCAAGTTCGCGCAGGAGGCCGAAGCGGAGCTCGGCGGCGCCGAGAAGATAGTCCTTCCAAGGCTGAAGGCCATGGCGGCGGGCAACGACCTCGAGGCGCGCTTCGCCTACCACGTGTCGCGCGCCCACGTGGGGCTGGCGAGAGGCCCCAAGTTCAAGAAGGCCGCGCGCGACGACTTCTACAAGGCGCTCCGCGCCCGCCCGTACGTTTCCAGCGTGGCGGACATGGTGCTGCGCCTCGACCTGGAGCTGGCCGACGCGAAATCGGCGCGCCAGCACGCGAAGCAGATACTGGACGGCAACAACCACCACGCGTTCGCGAACTACACCATGGGTTCGCTGTTCCTGCACGACGGCGACTACGCCGCCGCCGCCACGTACCTGAAAGGGGCGGAAAGCGACGCCGCCAAGGACGCCGGCCAGGCGTCCGCCGCCAGGCGGGACGTCCTGTCCGCCCAGATCAAGAACGACCTGGCCGAGGTGTACCGCCGCACCGGCAGCCTGGAGGAGGCCGAGAAGAAGGCGCGCGAGGCGATAGAGGCCGCGCCGGACATGTACGTGGCGCACCTTACGCTCGCGGGAGTCATGCTCGACGCCGGCAAGGATCCGGAAGTCGCGCGCAAGACCGTGGAAAAGTCCCTCGAGCTTTTCAAGGAAAGCAACCCCGACGCCGAAGTCGACCTGCGCCTGCGCATGCTGCTGGTCCGCGCGCAGGCGGAATGCGGCGACTCGATGCGCGCGCGCGGCGGCCTGCGCGAGATAAAGAAGGCAAGGATCGACGTGCTCAGCGCCTACGAACGCGAAGAGCTCGAAAAGCTCGAGGCGATCGTGGCCAGGGCGTCGGCGCAGAAGAAAAAGCAATGACGGGACGTTCTCGTTTCGCGCGGGCGGCCGCGGCATGCGCCCTCGCCGCCGCCATGGCGCTGCAGGGATGCGTTACGCGCTCCGGCGGCGGGGCCGCCTCGAAGGGCGGGCGCGTGCGCATAGGGCCGTTCTTCGAATGGCGCGAGTCGCCGGACGGCTCCGTGTTCTGGGCGGCGCGCCCGTTCTGGTCGCGCGAGATCTCCGCCGGGCGCAAGACCGACGAACAGGACTTCCTGTGGCCGCTGGCGACGCGCCACGCCTCGCAGGGCGGCATGTGGTGGCGCGCGCTGAACATGTGGGGCTCGGCCGACGCCGCCACGCCGGAATATTTCTTCGCGTTCTTCCCGCTGTGGCACCAGGGCGCAACGCGCGAAGGGAAGTTCCATTGCGGATTGTTCCCGGTCTACGGCGAACATCCGCACTTCCTGTTCATGGACAACATCCGCTACGCGCTCTTCCCGGCGTTCCTTTCATACGACGTCAAGGGCGAGCCGCGGCAGTACGTCCTGTGGCCCGTCTTCTCGGCGGTGCCGTCGCGCGGCTCCGCGGGAGTGTGGCCGCTTGCCGGCAGGAGCCGCCTGCGCGAATCGACGCACTGGTACATGCTATGGCCGGTGTTCACGTGGGCGTACTACGACGCCGACCGCGACACGCCCGGGGCCGGGAAGTCGTGGATGGTCTGGCCGCTGTGCGGCGCGGTGGACCGCGAACGCGAGACGCAGTACATGTTCCTGCCGCCGTTCTTCGGCTACGTCCGCACTCCCTACGCGAAGCGCTGGCGCATGCCTTGGCCGCTCTTCGAGCGCCACCGCTCCGGCTACAAGGACTCGTGGCACTTCTGGCCCTTCGCGTACCTGTCGGGCCTGCGCTCCTACGACGCCGGCATGGACTACGCGGCCTTCGACGCGAAAAAAGAGGCCGGCGAGCTGCCCGAGCCGGAGACGGTGACCCGCCACTACATCTGGTGGCTCGTCACGGACGAGCGGACGAAGACGGCGAAGCGCCGTTCGGAGTCGTTCAGGATATTCCCGTTCTGGGCGTCCGAGAGAATCTACGCTACGGAACCCGACGGAACCGAGCGGATGGTGTCGTCGTACCGCAGGCTGTGGCCGTTCTGGTCGTCCGAGACCGAAAACGGCGTAAACCGCCAGCGCGCGCTCGAGCCGGTCCCGATAAGGCACGTGCCCGCCATAGACAGGAACTGGGCGCCTTTCTGGACGCTTTGGGACTGCCGCGACACGGAAGACGGCGGCACGCTGCACACTTGGCTGTGGGGGATAATCAAGTACACGACCGGCGGCCGCGACTGAACCGGGGGGCAGGCATGGGAATCAGGCTTACGACATTCGACGAATTCCGCGCGATCCTGCGCGAGACCGGGCGGTACGCCACGCTGCCGGACCGCCGCGCGCCGCGCCCGGCCCGGCCGGGGCTGCTGTCCACGCTGCGCTACAACGCGGCCGTGTTCGGCGTGTTTCCGCGCTGCTCCGTGGCGGAGGCCCGCGGCAAGCTCACGACCGACCGCTGGGCGCGCATCTGCTGGAGCGCGGTCAAGAAGGCCGAGAAGATGGGCGGGACGTGCGTTTTCGACGGATGGGAGAACGCGGCGGCCGCCGTCGCGTCGGGTCCGGTCGTCTACGTGTCGAACCACATGTCGACGCTCGAGACCGTGGTGCTTCCGCCGATTCTTCTCGCGTACGGTCCGTTCAACGTGGTGGTGAAGGCGTCGCTTTCGCACCTGCCGTTCCTCGAAAACGCGGCGGCGCACATGGGGCTGATCCCGATAACGCGCACGAATCCGCGCAAAGACCTCGCGACGCTGATGGAAAAGGGCGGCGAGCGCATAGCGGCGGGAAGCTCGATGCTGATCTTCCCGCAGGGCACGCGCTCGGAAGTGTTCGACTGGGCCAGATATTCGTCCATCGGCGCGAAGATAGCCGAGCGCCACGGCGTGCCGCTCGTGCCGATAGCGGTCCAGACAGACCTCGAGAAGAAAGGCACGGGCCTTTTCAAGGATTTCGGCAGGGTGGACCTTTCGCGCCCGATGCGCTTGCGCTGCGGCCCGCCCGTCTCGGCGGCGAAGGCGGACGGCGGCGCGCGGGCCGCGCACGCGAAGTCGTTCGAGTGGATCGCCGCCCAGCTGCGCGAATGGGGCCTGCCGGTGGCGGGCCCGGAGAAGCCCTGACCGGCGGCGCGGCGGGCGTTTCCGGTAATGGGTTAGTGGGTTGCGCAGCCCACCAACCGATCTGAGGATTAGGGCCGTCTTTCCGCAAGGGTGCGGACGCTTGGCGTCTCCAAAATGAAGAA
>CADCBS010000057.1 GCA_902799715.1 uncultured bacterium
GGCAGGATGAAGAGCAGGTACATCGTGCGCCGGCGCGGCCACAGCGGTTCGGCCGGCCCGCCGCCGGAGCAGGCCACGCCGGCCGGCAGCGGATAGTCGTCGCGCAGGGCCACGGTGGCGGCGTCGCCGATCTGCACGGGCGCGGAGTCCGTGCGGACCGTGGCGTACGCGAAGCGCGCGGTGTCGAAATAGCCGAGCGAAAGGGACGGGAATTCGCCCGCGCCGGGCGCGAGGGCGCGCACGCCGTAGGAGAACACCGTGCGCCCGCCGTCGCGCTTCGTCCCGGACGGCCTGGGGTCTATCGCGAACGACGCCGTGGACTGCCCCGAAAGATCCGGCGCCACGAGCCGGTCCGGATCGTCGCACTCGACCGCGATTTCGGCGCGCAGGACGTCGCCCACGCGGCACGAGCGCGCGTCGAGCGCCGCCGACACGGAAATGTTAGTCCCCGCATAGCGCAGGAACCCGTCGGGCCGCCCCTCTTCCGGCAGCGGCGAAACTTCCACGGCGACCGTTCCGCTCCTGGCCGCGAGTCTCGACCGCACGTCGCCGAAGACGTCCTGCCCCACGACTTCGCGCAGCGTCGCTTCGCGCAGGCGCAGCGTCTCCGGCTGCGACGCCCGCATCGGGGCCGAACGCACTTCGAGCGTCCATTCCTTCGCGCCGCCTTTCCCTTTGCGCTTCTCGAGCGGAGCCGTGAACCACACCAGGCTCGAGCGGATGAACCCGTCGCCGGACTTTATCTGGTCGAAGCTGAATACGATCGTTCCGCGGCCGCCGTCGCCGCGCGCCATTTCAAGTCCCGCCACGGCGCGCCTGGCGTCGCCGATCTTGACGTTCCCGCCCGCGGACCCTTCCGCGAACGGCAGCCCCGTTATGATGTACGGGACGGACGGCGACGGCTCGCGGTCGAAAACGATCGTCGCCTGCAGCTGGAACTCCGCGCCGGGGACTATCCGCTCCGGGACCGCCCGCACCTCGATGCGGGGGCGCGCGCAGACGGCCGCGGCGGCGAGGGCCGCCGCGGCGAACGCGCACCGCCGGGCCGCGTGGAGATGTCCGCTACGGATTGACATTTTCCAGCCGCAGCGTGTCGAAGTCGATGCGCCTGTAGTAGCAGTTGCGCGGTTCCCCGGCGGCGTTCTTCGTGTGGCATATCCCGCCGCGGCACGGGCGCACGACGTAGAGCAGCGAGTTCTGCTCGCAGTTCACGTACGCTTCGAGCAGGTCGAACGTCTCGCCGGACGTCTCGCCCTTGAACCACAGCTTGTTGCGGCTCGTGCTCCACAGCACCAGCTTGCGCTTCGCGAAGGATTCCTTCATGGCGTACTCGTTCGTGTACGCCACGAGTATCACTTCTTTCGTGTCGGCGTTCTGCACGGCCACGGGTATCACGCCGGGGTCGCGCTCCGCCCCGGCGGCGCGGCTCGCGGCGACCTGCGCCCCCACCTTTTCCAGTTTCGTGAAATCGAGCCGGAGCTCGCTTGTCTCTTCTGTGTTTTCCATGCGCCCTATTGTATCAGAACAGGCCGCCCGGGGCAAGATTCCACCGCTGCTCCCCGCCATCCCGGCCCGGCGCGCCTGCCGGCGCGGCGGAATTGACACAGGAGGACGGATTTTTGTATACTGGCGCTGGATGTTCCGGTTGGGACCGGCCAAGCGCCGGATACAGGAGACAACGACAATGACAAAAATAGAAAAAACGTCAAAACGGGGGGGGGGGTACTCCCTGACAGCAGCCGGAGGCGCGTCATGAAGCGCGCATCCGGCTTTTGCGCGGCGTTCTCGGCCGCAATCGCGCTTTGCGCGGCGACTGCGCAGGCTGCCGGCAGCTGGACCGGCAACGGCGCCAATACGCTCTGGAACACGGCGGCGAACTGGGACTCGATGCCGGGGTCGAGCGCTTCATTGTCGTTCAGGAATGCCAATGTCAAAAACAGGACGGCAACGCTGAACGGCTCATACTCCTACACCGGCAACATACACATGGGCAAAGGAAGCTCTGCCGACAATCCGTATATCTGGGAGGCGACCGATCCGGCGAACACGCTGACCATCAAAGATGACACTTGGCTCGGCTACCACGAAAACGGCTGGCTCTGGATCAAGTCGGGTAAGTATGTATTCAACGACACTAAAAACAAAAACTTCCACATGGGCGAGGGGGCGAACGGCGCGACGCGCAACTTCTGGCTGCGGGTTGGCGACGGGTCGTCATCCGTGTCCGTGACGGCTAAACACTCCTCTTATCTTCGCGGCGGAAGCACGCTTGTTGCAGACAAGGCGACGATCGACTTCTCCGCCGGCTACTTTGAGCAGAACGAGACGTCGGCGTTATATATCACGAACACGACGATGTCTGCCCAGTACTATCGCATGTACAAAACAACCTCGGCGACCTTTTCCAATTCCACGTTGACGGTTTCGCACGACCTCAACGTTGCCCACGATGCAAATAGTGCTTGTTCCTTCAAGGGCGTTTCCTCGACGGTGCGCCAGACTGTCGATGGCTGTGTTTTCAACGTGGGCGTCGCTGCGAACGCCAAGGGCGCCGTCGAGAAGACCGGCGGCGACTGGTCTTGCTATTATCTGCGCCTTGGGTCGGGCAACGGCTCCTGCGGCACGTTCACGATGGACGGCGGGACGCTGGCGGTCGTCAAGGAGTTCACGATCGGGACGTCCGGCACCACATCCGGCAATACGTTCACGCTGGATGACGGAACGGTGACGTCGAGCGGGAACACATATATCGGCAAGGCGAGCGGAACTTCGGGCTCGTTGGTCCTCAACGGCGGAACATTCACGGCAAAGAGCATCAGCTCGTCCGGCTCCGGCAAGATCGTCCTGAACGGCGGCACGCTCGCCGCGAGCGCGGCTGGAACGTTCATCCCCGCCGCCGTGTCCGTCGAAGTCGGTGCAAACGGCGGCACGATCGATACGGCCTGGCACGACATCACCCTCGCTTCCGGCGTCTCGGACGTGTCCGGCGAGAACGGCACGATTGCCTTCACCGGCGGCGGCACGGTCACGCCGGCGGGGACGCTCGGCTGCTCGGCCGTGACGCTCGATGCCGGCACCGTGATTGCCGTCGCGGACGCGAACAAGTCTTTCATAGAGAACTTGACGGTCGATTTCTCCGCGAACGCGGCCGGCGACGGCGCGCTCGTCATGACGAACACGAGCGGCACGTTCAGCGCGGCGGACCTCGCGGCCATCGCGCTCGCGGGCAATGCGGGCAACCGCTACGCGCTTGTCTTGGCCGACGGCGACACGACAATCAGGGTTCTCGACACTCTCGCGGGCGAGTATGTGTGGAACGACGGCGCATCCGAAGCGGACTGGACGGCCGCCGGCAAGTGGTCGAAGGGCGGCGTTGCGGGCGACTGGTTCAACTCGACCCATGCCGTGTTCGCAAACGCCGGCGACAAGGCGACGCTCGGCGCCAATGTCACGGCGGTCGACGTGACGTTCCGGGCCGATGCGGAGGTTCTTGCTGGCGGCGGCACGCTGACCGTGCCGGCCGTCGCCGTCTCGAACGGCGTCGCGGCGACGATCGCCGCGCCTACGGCGGGACCGCTGGCCAAAGAAGGTGAAGGCACGCTCACGCTCGGTTCGAGCCGCGTCACGGATGCGACCGTTCTTTCGGAGGGAACGCTCGCGTTCTCCGGCACGGCTGCGATCGACTGGACGAAACTTACGTTCGGCACCGACCCGGCGAAGCCGGTCGTGCTGCGCATCGGGCCGGACGCGACAATCGCGAACAAGCCCCTCGCGTGGACTGTCGGAACCGTGGCGGGCGTAACTTCGACCGTTGTCAAGGCCGGCGGGGATTGGGTGAACAGCAACTTCTACATCGCCGGAGGCGCCAACGCCACCACCACGGTCATACAGGAAGGCGGAACGTGGACGTTGTCAGATGCCGCCGATATCGGCAAAAGCAGCGAAGCCGCCCACGCATACTTCGACATCGCCGGCGGCACGGTGCAGCACAATGGATATATCCACAACGCCGCGTCCTGCCCTGCTACGGTGACGGTGCGCACCGGGGCGAAGTATGAAATGACGGTAGCGAATCAATGGGGCTTCATCGTCAGCGGCAGCGCCAAGGGGACGCTGAACGTGCAGGGCGGAGAAGCGCTCGTCAAGGGCCCTCTCAACTTCTGCTATCGCAGCGGCAGCGGGGAGGCGAACGTCACGGACGGCGGAAAGCTGTCGATGACGAAGGTCCAGCTCAACGCCGGAAGCGGCTCCACCGGCACGGCGGCGCTGACGCTCGACGGCGGAACGCTCTTGGCGGTGGAAGACACTTCGTCGTTCATGCCTGACAATTCGAGATTTACTTTCACGGTCGGCGCGAACGGCGGCACGATCGACACGAACGGCAAGAACATCACGATCGCCAAGTCCGCTTCCGGCTCCGGCGGCATCACCTTCACTGGCGGCGGCACGGCAAAGCTCGCGGCCACGCCTTCCTACACGGGCGTTACGACGGTCGAGCTCGGAACGATTCTCCACATTCCCTCCAAGACTGGTTTCACTGGCGGCTTCGCCGTGACAGGTCCGACACCGGCGGAAGGCACGTACAAGGTGATCGTAATCGACGGCGATGACGCTTTCGCCGCGATTCCAGAAGGGTTTGTCGCCCCGGAGGGATGCAGGTTCATCCTTTCCTTGGATCGCAAGACGATATACTGCATCTCCGGAAATCCAGCACCCGTCTGGATCGGGGGCGCAAGCGGCAGCCTGAGCGTCGGGACCAACTGGTCCACGGGCGTCGTTCCTTCCGGTACGCCCTGCATCATCGGAAACGATGCGGCGGCGGCGCTCGAAACGGGCGACACGTTCGCGCCCACGGCGATCACGTTCCCTGCGGACACTGCCGAAGTCACGATCTCCGGCGGCGGAATCAGTGGAATCCTGGCGATATCGAATCTTTCGGCTTCCGCCTCCGCGACGTTCCTTTCGCCGGTCGCCTTCGCCGAAGGTGAGACGATCGAGGTGTACCACACCGCGACATACTCCGACGAGTTCTCTTACGGCAACGTGAACGGAATGGTCTGGTTCAAGGGCGGCGTGACGGGGTACGACGTCCGCCAGAACACGAGTTCAGGCCGCTCCAATATCTACGCCGGAGAATACCGCCGCACCACTACGGCTTCCGACTTCAAGGCGACTCAAGGCATCACGTACCGCGATGTCGTCTACAAGAACTCGTCGTTGACGGTCGACTCGGCCACGGACATCTGGGAACTCGGCATAGACAATGGCGGCGCATTCACGACGCGCGTCGCCACTGTAAGGGACGACGGCACGTACAGCAGGCTCTGCTGGCGCAACGACGGAGAGATCGTGGTGACCGAGGAACTGGTCCTGACAGCGAATAGAAATGCTGCCGGATACTTGTCGCTCACGGCAAGCTCCACCAAGGGGAACGTCTACAAAGCCGAAAAGCTCACGATTGCCGGCAGCGACTGGGCGCGCCTCTCCAACAAAATGAGCAACGTGGACACGACAACGGTGTTCGTAGGCGACGGCGGCATCGTGTTCAAAGATTCGGGAAGCCGTTTTTCCACTGGCACAACAGGCACCCAGAACGGCACGACGACGATCCGGCCTTGGCACGGCGATTTCGAAATCGGCGAAAGAACCGGCACGGCTCATTCGATCGCCGTGAACAAGAATACCGTCTTCGATACCAACGACGAATCCGGCACGGGCAGGCGGATAACCGTCAATGCAATTGTCGGCAACACGAAGACCGTCTCCGTCACCGGTTCCGGCACGGTGCGCTACAACCGCGTGAACGACAACAACGCGGCATTGACCGTCTCCGGCACTGCGACGCTCGAACTCGGCGCAGGAGCGAAGACTGGCACGGGAGCCGTGACCGTAAACGCCAACGCGACGCTGTCCGTTCCCGAGGCTGGGACGGGGACTGTCGGCGGAAACCTGACGCTTGCAAACGGCGCGGCGCTTGAATTCAAACTCGACGGCGACAGCGAAACGACGCTCGCCCTTGATTCCGGCAAGACGCTTACGGCGACCGCTACGGTCGGCATCAAGTTCGCCGAAGGCTCGATATTCGTTCCCGGCAGGACTTATACGCTTCTTTCGGGCGGGAATCTCGCCGACGGCGACAAAGCAAAGTTCTCGCTCCCCGAAGGCGACAGGGGCGTCCTCTCCGTCTCCAGCGGCAATCTCGTCTACACCGCGCCGTCGTGTTTCTTCATCAAGATAGCGGAAGGTTCGTCAAGCGAACTGGCCGTGCCTTTTGAATGGATATACGACAACACGGATGCGGGCGAGAGAAGCAGCGCGGCGGAGATCGCCGCCGCGCTTGAAGACAGCGGTGCGAACGGTATAGCCGTGTGGAAGAGCTACTGCCTGGGGCTCGATCCGCAGGACGCCGCGAGCCTGGTGCTGTGCGATTCGGCGGCGGAGCAGCCGGCGGACGGGAATGTGAACATCGCGGCGAAGAACCTGAACGTGCCGGCGGGCCTTTCCGGCGTTGCGGTGACGGCATACCTCGACAGGAAAAACGGCGATGGATGGGATCTGGGCGTTGCGAGCGCTCCGGTCTCCTCCGGATCTGCCCTGCTTGCGGCGCCAGCCATCGAAAGCGGCACAAGTTTTTTCGCATAAGGGTCGGGATTGCTCCAACGGAGTAAAACCGACCCTGAAAAGACAGGCCCTCGGCCTTGCGCGGAGCGTCCTTGCGGGCGCTCCGTCCGCTTTTCGCCGCCGCGGCCCGGAGGACCGCGCGCCTGAATCCTGAAGCCTGAATGCCGGAGCCGGCTCCGCGTTTCAGAACGCGAATTCCTGCTGGCGCGGCGCGGCGGGCGGCTTCGCCGCCGCAGGCGCATCCGGACCGGCCGTTGGCGGAACGCCTGCGGCCGGTCCGAGCATTTCGAGAAGCCGCGCCTCGTCTATGACCTCCGTGCCGAGAGAGCGCGCCTTGTCCGTCTTCGTCCTTCCCGTGTTCTCTCCGGCCACAAGGTAGTCTGTCGCGCCGGAGACCGCGCTCTGCACCGTGCCGCCGGCCTTTTCGATCAGCGCGGCGTATTCGGGGCGCGGGCGCGAAAGCGAGCCGGTCAGGACGAAACGCTTCCCGGCGAGCGGACCGTCCGCCGCGCCTCGTCCCTCCGGCGCGGGGTCGATGCCCAGCTCCGCCATGCGGCGCAGGAATTCCCTGCCGTAGGCGCTGTCGAAGAACTCCAGCACCGACCGCGCGGACTCCGGCTTTATCGGCAGGATCTTCCGCTCCTTGCCCTTCTTCGCGTCGTTTTCGAGGACCTGGCGCAGGACCGGGCTGCCGGGGAGAGAGGAAAGCCTGTCGTGCTCCGCCGCGATGGTTTTCGCGGTGGACTCGCCCACGTTGGGGATGCCGACGGCGAAAAGCCAGCGGTGGAGAGGGAGCGAGCGGGCGGCCTCGACGGCCTGCACAAGGCTGTCCGCGTTCTTGCCGAACACGCGGCCGGAGCCTTTGCCGTCGGAAACGTCGAGCGCGGCGAGCCGCGCGCGGTCGAGCGTGAAAAGGTCCAGCGGGTCCGACACCATGCCGGCGGACACTATCGCTTCGGCGATCTTCCCGCCGAGCGCGCGGATGTCCAGCGCGTTGCGCGAGGCGAAGTGCTCTATCCGGCGCAGGCGCTGCGCGGGGCACGCCGGGTTGGTGCAGCGCTGCGCGACCTCGCCTTCGCGGCGAACGACCTCGCCGCCGCATTCCGGGCAGCGCCGCGGCATGGCGAAAGCGCGCTCCGTGCCGTCGCGGCGTTCCGGGATCGGGGATTCCACGGCGGGGATCACGTCGCCCGCCTTCACTATCCACACATGGTCGCCGATCCTGATGTCGCGGCGCGCTATCTCGTCGGCGTTGTGCAGCGTGGCGCGCGCGATGACGCTTCCGGCCAGCTCCACCGGCTTCAGCTCGGCCACTGGCGTGAGCACGCCGGTGCGCCCGACCTGGACGGTTATGGCCTGCACCACGGTTTCGGCGCGTTCTGGCGCGTACTTGTAGGCGCGCGCCCAGCGCGGGGCCTTTGCGGTGGCGCCGAGGGCGGCGTGCATGGCGTTTTCGTTCACCTTCACCACGGCGCCGTCGATCTCGAACGGAAACGAGTGCCTGCGGGCCTCCAGCGCGTCGATGGCGGCGAGGACGGCGTCGATGTCTCCGCAGAGCTTCGACCACGGGGCCACGGGGAAGCCCCACTCCGCGAACGCCGCCATCATTGCGGCGTGCGTGGCGAAGCCTTCGCATCCGGCGCCGCCGGCGTTGTAGGCCACGAACGCGAGCGGGCGCGAGGCGGCCTCGCGCGGATCGAACAGCTTGAGGCTTCCTGCGGCGGCGTTGCGGGGGTTGGCGAAAGGCTCGCCGCCGGATTCCTCTTCCTTGGCGTTCAGCGCGGCGAAGCCGTCGCGCGGCATGTATATCTCGCCGCGCACCTCCACGCGGGGCGGGGCGGACGGCGGCAGGGAAAGCGGGACGTTCCGCACGGTGCGGACGTTCGCCGTGACGTCGTCGCCCACGGTGCCGTTGCCGCGCGTGGCGGCGCGCACGAGCACGCGGTCTTCGTACAGAAGGCTCATCGAGACGCCGTCGATCTTCGGCTCCACGACGTACGTCCAGGATGCGCCGGCCGGCAGTTCGCGGCGCAGGAAGGCGTCGAACTCCACGAGTCCGCTCTTCGCGTGGGTCTTGTCGAGCGACTGCATCGGCGGATCGTGGCGCACCTGCGCGAACCCTTCCAGGGGCGCGCCGCCCACGCGCTTCGTGGGGGAGGCCGGGGAGTCGAACTGCGGGTTGGCGGCCTCGAGCGCGAGGAGTTCGCGGTACAGGGCGTCGTAGTCGGCGTCGCCTATGACAGGCCGGGCCTCGACGTAGTACAGCCTGTCGTGGCGGGATATTTCGGCGCGCAGCCATTCGATGCGCGCGCGGACGGAGTCCGTTCCCGGCGCGCCGGCGCCGTCTGCCTGTGGGGTGGAGGCTTCCATTTGCGGGCCTTTCTGCCTGTCGCCGCGCGCGTGCGCCGGCTGGGGGTGGGGGTGCGGGGGAGGGGTTGCGCTACTTGCCGAACACGGTGCCGAACGCGTCGGCCAGCGAAGTGTTGAACTCGGCCGCCACCGTCTGGCGCGGCTTGAAGCTGCGCGGGCGGGGCGGCTGCCCTTCCGCGTTCTTTTTCGCCGGCTGCGCGGGCTGCGCCGCGCCGGGCGGGGGCGGCGGCAGCGGTTCGCCGTCGAGCAGGCGCTTGCACACGAGGCGGGCCTCGGCGGGGAAGTCGCCGGCCACTATCCATTTCAGGTAGTTGCGGTCGGTCCGCGCCAGCTCCTTCAGGGACGTGCCCTTCCTGCGGCCGAAGTTCACGCACAGTTCGCCGCGGATCCAGCGCAGGGTTCCCAGGCGGTCCACGTTCAGCGGGTCGCGGGGGACGGTCGTCTCCTCCAGCTCCGCGACGGTGCGCGGCAGGTCGGCGTAGCGGCGCAGCTGGCCGCGGAAGACGTCGAGCGTGGCGCGCGCGTCGGCGGCGGCGCCGTGGGCGCCCTTGTGCTCGCGCCCGCAGTAGAAGCGAAGCGCGGCGGAAAGGTCGCGCGGCTCGCGCTTGAAGAATATCTTCTGCACGTCCACGCTGCGCCTGCCGTCCATGTCGAACGCCATTCCGCAGCGCAGGAACTCCTCTTCGAGCATCGGGATGTCGAACCGTTCGGAGTTGTATCCGGCCACGTCGGCGTCCTTGAAGAACGCCGAGACTTCGCCGGCGACCATGGCGAAGCCCGGAAGGTTCTCCACGTCGGCGTCGGTTATGCCGTGCACTTCGGTCGACTCCGGCGGGATCGGCATGCCCGGGTTCACGCGCCACGTCCGCGACTCTTCCGTCCCGTCCGGCGAAAGCCGTATGGCGGCGAGTTCGATTATCCTGTCGTTCCGCGGGCTCGTGCCGGTGGATTCGATGTCGAAGAACACGAGCGGCCGGTCGAGCCGCAAGTCCGCCGTCTGCGCGGTGTTGCCGGTGTCGTTCATTTCGCGCCTGCCTCCGGGGCGGCCCCGGGCTTGGTCTTGGCCTGTTGCGCCGCCTTCGCGGGTTCTGCGGCCTTCGCTGGCTCCGCCGCTTTCGCGGGGGACGTCCCGGCCGGCGGCCTGTACGGTATCGCGTATGGCGTGGACGGCAGCATCAGCCCGCCGGCTTCGGCCTCGGCGAGGTCGGCCTCGCGGTTTTCGTCGGCCCACCAGTACGCGAGGATCGCCGTTTCGGTGCCGTACTTGCTCAGCACGCCTTCCGGCATCCCGAACTTGTTCCAGTACAGAAGGCGCGTGGCGGAGATGTTCCACAGCAGGACGTACGGGCAGCTTTCGGTCAGCAGACTGTCCATCTTGCGGAACAGGGCGTCGCGCTTTTCGCGGTCGAACTCCACTTCCGCCTGCTCGATCAGGCTGTCCATCTCCGCGCTCTTGAACCCGGTCAGGTTGTTGGAGCTTTTCTCTTCGGCGAGCGAAGAGTGCCACGATGTGCGCGGGTTGGGGAAGATCGTCCCGCCCCAGGAAGCCCACGTCATGTCGAACGAATGCTCGTCCATGTCGCGCATCCATCCGGCGAAGTCGGTGTTCTTCACGCCCATCTCGATGCCGCATTTCTTCAGTTCCGCCCTGAACGGCAGCAGGAACCTGCTTTCGCCGGGCGAGCGCGACAGGAAGGTGAAGCGGAACTCGCGCTTCTCGCCGCCGATCTCTTTTTCGAGGATTCCGGTTTCGGCGTTGCGCTTCCAGCCGGCCTCGGCCAGGAGCCTGCGGGCCTGCGCGGGGTCGTAGCCGTAGAAGCGGTTGGTGCATGGGACGTCTTCGCTGTACAGGTTCTCGATGTAGGAGCGGTGCAGGAAGTACGTGCCGTACATCAGCGTGCGGTTCATCGTCTCGCGGTCGAGCAGCATCGCCATCGCGCGGCGCACGCGCACGTCGTCGAACGGCGGCCGGCGCATGTTCATCGCGAACCCCTGGAATCCGCACGGGCGGCTGTTGAGCACGGCGTGCTTCGCGATCCAGTTGCGGACGAACGGCTTGGTGAAGGTTTCGTTCGCCATTATGTGCGCGGAATAGACGGCGTATACGTCGATCTTCTTCTTCTGGAGCGCCTCGAAGGCGTTTTCGTTGCTGTTGTAGTAGCGTATCACGATCTTGTCGAAGTTCATCGTGCCGGCAACGGCGCGCTGCCCTTCGCGCCACCAGTCCGGGCGGCGCGTGAACGTGCTTTCCACCTGGTACTCCACGGCGGAAAGCCTGTACGGCCCGCTCACCACCGCGTCCAGCAGCTCGATCTCGGGGAACTTCTTCCCTTCGAACGCGTGCTTCGGCAGTATTTCGAACGTGCCGCAGTCCTGCAGCGCGCGCCAGCTGGGCCGGTCGCCCTTCCACTTGAACGAGATCGTGCGGTGGAACTTGCGGCCGGACGGCGACGTGTACTCCGGGCCCGACACGACGGGGCGCTCGAAATTGCGCAGGATGGACTGGTACGGGCCGGCCTGGTTCGCCGGGATCAATATCTGGTCGTACGTCCAGAGCACGTCTTCGGCGGACACCGGTTCGCCGTCGGACCATTTCGCGCGGCCGTCGATCTCGAACGTGAACGTGAACCTGTCGTCCGACACCGCCCAGCGCCGGGCGAGCCCGGGCGCCAGGTCGTACGTCGCGCCGTCGAAGCACAGCAGCGTCTCGTACATCAGGTCGAACGTCATCATCGTGTACGTGTTGTTGTCCACGTAGCCGTTGAAGCTCTTCGGGTACTGCGAGCCGTTGAAGCGCAGCGTGCCACCGCGCACGGCGAACGGCGACGCCGAGCCGTCCGGCAGGTCTTCCTGCCCCGGCGCCGGGTACCACGTCTCCGCGCTCAGGCCGAGCGCGCCTGCGGCCGCTATGGCGGCGATGGCGAAACGGTGCATGTCAAAGCGCCTTTTCGAGCCGGCGGATCGCCTCTAGGACGTTCGCGCGCGAATTGAATGCGGATATGCGGATGAATCCCTCGCCCGCGCGGCCGAAGCCGGCGCCCGGGGTCGTCACCACCTGCGCCTCGCGCAGGAGTTTGTCGAAGAACGCCCAGCTGTCCCCTCCGACATCCGTCCAGATGTAGGGGGAGTCCGTGCCGCCCGTGGCGGCGTAGCCCTTGCGCAGCAGCGCTTCGCGTATCAGGCGGGCGTTTTCGAGGTAGAAGTCGATCGTCTTCTTCGTCTGCGCCGCGCCTTCCGGCGAGTACACGGCCTCGGCGCCGCGCTGCGTCACGTAGCTGCACCCGTTGAACTTCGTGGTCTGGCGGCGCATCCACATGGAGTGCAGGCGCACGGGCCTGCCGTCCCCGCCTTCTATCTCCAGCCCTTCGGGAACCACGGTGAAGCCGCACCGCGTCCCCGTGAAGCCCGCGGTCTTCGAGAAGCTGCGGAACTCCACCGCGCACTTGCGGGCGCCGGGGATCTCGAAGATCGAATGCGGCACGCCCGGCGTGCGTATGAACGCTTCGTAGGCGGCGTCGAAAAGGATCACGGAGCCTTCGCGCAGCGCCCAGTCCACCCACTTCTTCAGCTGCCTGCGCGTGGCGACGGCGCCGGTGGGGTTGTTGGGGAAGCACAGGTACGCGATGTCGGCGTGCACGGACGGCGGCTCCGGCACGAACCCGTTCTCCCGCACGGAATCCAGGTACACGATGCGGCCGTAGCGGCCGTTGCGCTGCCTTCCGGTGCGCCCGGCCATCACGTTCGTGTCCACGTACACTGGATACACCGGGTCGGGCACGGCCACCGTCGAACGCCTGTCGAACAGTTCCTGGAAGTTCCCGGTGTCGCACTTCGCGCCGTCGGAGACGAATATCTCGGACGGCGACACCTTCACGCCGCGCTTCGCGTAGTCGTTTTCGGCTATGGCCTCGCGCAGGAACGCGTAGCCCTGCTCCGGCCCGTAGCCGCGGAACGTCTCGCGGCGGCCCTGTTCGCGCACCGCCGCGGCCATGGCCTTCACCACTGCGGGCGCGAGCGGCTCGGTCACGTCGCCGATGCCGAGCCGGACGATCTTGGCGTCCGGGTTCGCGGCGGTATACTCCTGCACGCGGCGTGCGATGCCGGCGAACAGGTATGACGCCTCTAGTTTCTGGTAGCTGTCGTTGGCTTTTGTCATCTTGTGCCTTTCGGCGCCGCCCGCAGCCTTCGGGTACTGCATGCGGCGTTCCAGTGAGTATACATTTTCCTTCCGCGCATGGCAAACCTCCGCGCGCCGTCCGGACGCGACTGCACGGTTCGCCGCGCCCTATTCCTCCGCGCCGCTATCAAGCGGATGCTTCCAGAATATCGGGGCGCCGAACGCGGTCCACAGGCAGCATCTCTGCCCGCACTCCTTCAAGGCCGAGTTCGTCCACGTGTTGCACGTGCGGAACATGCTGTACCGCCCCGTGCCTTCGTAGAACGCGTCGTGCGGGCCGTAGCCTTTGCAGGGAATGCGGACGAACCTCCCGTCTTCGCAAAGCCTTCCGCTCGCCAGGACGTACTTCACGAGCGCGTCGTACTGCGCGGATGAAAGCGAAAGCCGCCGGCAGTCCGGCCCGGCTTCGGGCCTGCCCGAGTAGCGCATGTGCAGAGCGGTCCCTCCCGTGCCCGAGATCGCGCGGAACGCCACGCCGCATGTAAGGTCTTTCCACTCCGGGACGTTCAGGTAGAAATCGCGCGATCCCCAGCCGGCCGCGATGTATTCCCCGCGGATTCCCGCGTCCGTGTCGCCGGGCGGCGCGACCCTGCTCCAGTCGATCCGCTCCGTCACGGTCGGCATGACGATGTCGGTGTGGACGCCGTTGCTTTCTATGTAGACGGTTACGTCCCCTCCGACCCCGCCATCCCCGCCGCCCGGCACGAGCGACAGCAGCAGGCCGGCAGCCGCATACGCAACTGCGGCTATGGGCAGCGCCAGCGCGATCTTCGCCGATGTGCGCAGAATCCTGCGTATCTTCGTTCTGTCCATGCCGCTACTCCTGTGGATTCAGTGGAACACCGTCCAGCCCGCACCGCCGGCGGCCGGCACCGGCAGTCTACTAAAACCGAAACCTGCGGGCAAACAATTCGCAGTATCCGTTTGCCCGGCGCCCTTGCCCGGCAGGCGCATCTACATGATTCACCGCGCCCCATTCTGTCCGCAAACGCGCTCCCTTCTGTCCGTAAATGGGATTACGGTGCGGATGAATTCAATTGGCCGTGGAGAAATCGGCCGTGTAGAACGTGTAGAATATCTGTGCCGGCCATATTGGAAATTGGAATTGGAAATTGGCAACATTTCCACACTGGCAACATTCCCCGCGTCCCGACGCGCCGCCCAATCCACCGCATCCCCTGGTAGGGCGCGTTGTCCCAACGCGCCGCAAACACACCCCATCCCCTGAAATGAGATTACGGTGCGTATGAAATCCAATTCGCATTCGCCGGCCATATTGGAAATTGGAATTGGATATTGGCAACATTTCCACACTGGCAACATTCCCCATGTCCCGGCGCGCCGCCCAATCCACCGCATCCCCTGGTAGGGCGCGTTGTCCCAACGCGCCGCCCCCCCCCCTACCCCAAAATGAGATTACGGTGCGTATGAATTTTATTGGCCGTGTAAAAGCGTAGAATATGTAGCACATCCGCAACCGGCCATATTGGAAATTGGAATTGGATATTGGCAACATTTCCACACTGGCAACATTCCCCATGTCCCGACGCGCCGCAATCGGCAGCATTGGCACCTTGCCTGCCTCGTGTGTTGTGTGCCAAAGTGAAATGCGGCCATAACAGCCCCAACCGTGCGCCCGTCCGGGAAGGCGCATTGCGCTCGCGCCGTCGCATCGCTCGACAATCGCAAGATTGT
>CADCBS010000058.1:0-19275 GCA_902799715.1 uncultured bacterium
CGGATATCCGCCGGCGTATGCGAGCGAGCTTCAGGTTCTGGCCCAGAATCGCAAGAGATTTTTGGGCTTTAGGCATCAGCAATGTTCTTTTCTGTTTCAAAATATCCTACTCCGCCCTTGATTTAATATCTTATATATTAGCACTAAACCGCTTCAAAAGCAATAACCTAAGACAAAAGAATCTGCACATATTATCACTGCCTACATGCAGATCGTAGCCATCATGTGCACTAAAACATTTCAAGCGTACCTGCTAACGGCTCTGCCATGACGGTGAAGAACTGTCGCTCGCCGATGAGCCCAGTATGCTTGCGCTGTCGAACACGCGCCCAGACGATACCGCATAGACGGCAATCGCCGAAGCGCGGAACTTCCTGCGCGTCAGGAGAAGAACAGCCCACAGCCCGACCGCCCACACAATCTCGACGCACCACACCGTCCTGTCGGCGGGGTAGATGCCATGCACGACCGCCACGCACACAAGCGCACCGGCCATCCACAAATCCAACTTGGGGCGACTGTGCGATATTGAATTGCTCATGCGCTATCGTCGCTGCTGTTGTCTCATTTCGCCCTTCATCCCAAGGCATCCATGTGCGTCATGGAGGAAATCTTGATAGTTTTCCGGCGTGACGACTTTCCATTCGCTTTGTGGATATGCCGCGAGGTATGCCGACGGGGGACGCGGCTTCGCCGCGGTGTCCATCGCCCGACGGAGAGCGAGCGAAGCGAGCCAACTCCAAAGCGCAAATAGAGGGTCAGACCCGGGTCTGACCCTCTAAGGCTATTTCGCCTTCGCCCGGCGCTCCTCGTGCTCGTGCCGCGTCACCCACGCATCCGCGTCTTCGCGGGTCGTGTAGTCGGTCTGGGTCAAACCGCTGTACACCGCCTTGGCGGTGGCGACGGACGCCTCGTTCGGCGCGCGTTCGATCACGTCGGAAAGCATCCTCGCCCACTCGCCTATGTCACACGCTTGCGAGGACCCATCCGGAGTGATGCACCGGAACGCCGCATCGTCCGCCATAGCGACATCCTTCTTCCAGTCGCAGAGCACCGACTTCATGTAGTCGCGCCTCGCCGCGTCGTCATGGTCGAGGCTCGCGGCCAGGCAAAACATCTCGAACGACGCCCCGGCGATCATCTCATTCCCGCTTGCGCAGAAGTCGTGCGCCGCGGCCGTCATTTTCGACGCCATGTCCGGATTGCCATTGTCGTCGGTGCGGACGCCATGTATGCTCCTGCCGAGGAGCATAAGCGCCATCATCTGCACTTTCTCGTTCTTGAGCTTCGCCGCCTTGCGTACAATGGCCAGCGATTCTTCGGATCCGCCCTTCGACAGTTCGCCCATTATCGCGTCCGCAACCGCCTTCACGTCCGCCGGGACTTTGCCGAGCGAGGCGTAGAGGGCCTCCGGCGTATCAGGGCAGTCCGCGGGCAGCGACCAATCTGCGCCGGGCTCCTCCTCTGCCTCGGTGCCGGCGGCGATCGCGACGTCCAGCACCGGCGCTTTCTCCTTGGCGGACGCGGCCTCCGCCGCCACCGGCGCCACCGGCGCGCGCGCGGGCTTCGGCACCTGCGGGGCTTCTCCGTCCGGTTTTCTCGACTTCACTGCGACAACGACTGCGACTGCGGCAAGCGCCACGATCCATCCGCCGGCGGCTAATCCGTTTTTCACGACTTTCATTTTGCTTTCTCCATTTGCTTTTGCCTTAGTTTGAGTTCGTTTGCGTCCTGTTCCTTCATTGTGGACATGACTTCGTCAATCTTCTTTGCGAGCTCCGCCTCGGCCTCCTCCCCGTCGCCGTACTGCCCGGACACGGACTTCTCAAGGGTCGAGATGGCCTGCGCGGCGCAAATCGCGGCCCTGGCGGTGCTGAACTCGGAATGTATCTCCCCGAAAATGTCGCGCGCCCTGTCGTCGAATAGTCCCTTTCTGGGCCCCGTCGTGAACGACAGGAGGTCGGCTTCGTCCTGCGGGTCGTTGTATCGCTCGCGGGCGAACTTCTCCACGTCGGCCATCCACGTCAACACATTGTCCGTGTCGGCTTGACCGACGTAGTCCTCGTGCATCAGCTCCTTGTACATGTACCGCGCGACCTCCGCGTAGTCGTCGTCTATCGGCTTCTCGATTGCGGACGAAAGCATCTTCGCCCATGCCGCCTTGGATTCGTTCTCAAGGCAGCAGAACGCCGCAACTTCCATCGGACGCATCTGGCAGAACGCGTCGAGAACCGCCTCGTCGCCCTTTGTGAAGAACTCTCGCGCCGCCTCAAGGCGGGTTTCTCCGGCGTCCGCGCGCATCAGGCCGTTGATCCAGGCCTTCGCCGCGAACTGGCGCACCATCGCGTTCTCGTCCGAGAGGAAGCGCGATGCGGCAGGGATGACGGACCTCAGCCGCTGCAGGTCGTCTTCGCCCGCCTTCCGCCAGTTGCCGGATGAGATGTCGCCGAACGACGTCTCCAGCGAAAGACAGTTTTCGTCCTCCGGCAGCGACGAATACCCGGCGTAATACTTGAGGGAGCTCGCCATCATCGCGCGCACTACCGGGTTTTTGCATTCAAGGGCCTCGTCAACGCATTCCATCAGCTTGTCGAAGTCCTTTGCCGTAAAAGCAGAATGTATCTTCTTCGCCAGCGCCGCCGTTTCCCCTGGCACATTGCCAAGAAGCCGGTACAGCGAATCGGCGTTCCACTCGTCGGCGATCGTCTCGTGCTTTGCGCCCCGAGCCTTCCGCTTCTGGCCTTGGCGCTCCGCGGCAGCGGGCCTGTCCGCGCCCGTCTTCGCAGCTGACCGCGACCGCCTCCTGGCACAGGCGTCAGGCAGGCAGCAGCCTGGCTCCTCGTCCTTCACGTCCGATACGCGGCACACGAAGACCGCCCACACAACGGCCGCAGCCGCGGCCAGCCAGCCGACCACGCCAAGGATTTGGCGGTGTCCATCCGTCTTGCCAGCTCCGGCGAGGCCGCCTTCACGCCGCCTCGCACGCGAACATCCACCTGTCGTTGAATGGTTCATGCGCATATTGTAGCATAATCCAGCGGCAGTGTGAGCCTGCTCGACAGTGTCATTGCCGCGACTAAAGCATAGCTGACCGCCACAATACCGATGTACTGCATCGGATGTTGCTCATGATAGACGAACATGCGTGGCACCCCTGCAAAAGCCGATTCGCCCATCAACAGCGACACCAGCCTATACAGGCTCCCCAATCCGCCAAAGCACACTACAAAGTAGGTAATGAAATAGAAAACGCACTTCTTCATAGTGTTCTACCTCTCTTTAATAAATTGATTACGCATGATTGGCCTAATGATTTCCCCGTCCATCTTTCAAGACGGTGTTCTCGCAGAGGATGCGCCGGATAAGTGTGCAGTCGTCAAGACGCCCAATTGTAAAATATGGCTTGTACAGACAAACTTCTTTCGCGTCTGGCGAATGAAGAATCAGGGCGTAATGTGTATTATGCCTGTAGTCCAACCACCTTCTAGTGGTCAGCCACGCCCCTGGCTCAATGGCGAAACTCCGCCTAACGCCCCAACGCCCGACCCCGACAAATGTCGATCCTGTGCGTTCGCCAATACGTATTTCCCTGTGTCCGAAGAAATGAAGCAAAACGAAACAAGACATCTGCACCACAACAAATGCGGACACAAGTCCGCAAAAGACCCAAATAACCAAAGCCATCACACCTTTTTGCCGATGCAAATAAATATCGTATGGCAGATATGCTACAAGCCAAATCGCCGGCAACAACAAAGGCGCGAAAAACCAGGCCAGACCACAGACCTTAGTTTTCATACGCATGACGAACACGCTTTCCGCGCCATCCGTCTCACGTGAAGTTTCTATGTCCTCTGTCTTCATGGAATACGATAGTGACCGGTCATGGGATAGGCGAAAAGCACATCTTCCTCCTGCGTGCCCGAGCCGATGTTGTGGATGGCAAGCGGAACTCCCGCCGCCGACTTCCTGTCGCTGACGATCATTATGTGCGGCAACTTCCCGCCAACCATGACAGTCACGATGTCGCCAGGCTTGTAGTCCGCCGCATTCTTGGACACGGGCAGCGCATACCCTTTCCGCTTGAAATAGCATTGCAGATTCGGTACGCGCCTGTGGTCGATGTTCGCGTCAGGAGCCTTGAGTCCCCACATTTGCGGGTACTTTGAAAAGCTTGTCTTCATGTCTTCATGCACAAGCTTCTGCAGGTCGATCTTCCGCGCATCGCGCAGCGCCCTGATGATGACGTCCGTGCAGACGCCGCTCTCCCTCGGCACGTCGCCACCCGGATAGCCGATCTTCCGGTAAGCCGGGTCGTATCCCACGGTGACGCCAATCTGGCGGCGTGCCGCAACCACAATATCGGTCTCGCCAGAATCGGAAATCAGCTCATCGATGCGCGACTGGTACTCTTCTATCGGACTCATGAGGCAACCGACTTGGACTTCCTTTTGACCTCTCATATAGGCCAGCAGCATGAAACAAGTCGGCCCTTCGCCGCTTGCCTTTTATTGTCCATTCCAAATGCTTGAAGATACGGTCAAGGGAAGCATCCTCGCCTTCGCCATATTCGACATTCTCAAAACACCATGACGGGCAAGGTGTTGACCAAGCCTCGATCCATTCTACCGGCACCCAATCTACTGGATCTCCCGACGCCTTTGGAAGAATCCGCATTTTCATGTTTCTGTCCGCGTGTCCGCTGGCAGAATCCTGCAAATCAGGACGGAGCCTTATGCAGACATTATTGCCCAGAATGTTTCCGTTGGCGTCAATATACTTGGCATTAACCCAAAAACGATGTCCAATTGGCGCAACTGTCCACCAATCAGTCTTGTTGCGTTCAGTTACCACAACTTCTACCTTGTCGCCTTTTCTCCAATGTGTCTTTTCGGGGCGGCATCTGACCGTCGCGAACCGAGGTATCTTCAACTTGATACGCAGTGACGGCAAAGCACGGATTCGTCAAGCGCGATGTCCAGTCCGAGCGAGCGCAGTTTGGCGCATCCGTCGCGAAGTCCCTCGACCGTTGAACGCGGCTCAGTGTATGACTTCGGGTAATGTGTCGCGCCGCCGCATTTCTTGCACACATGCGTGTAGTCTTCCAGCTTCGGCGGCGCAAGTTTGGCTTCTGCCACCGCTGCAAACGCGAGGGTCGAGGCGAGTATCATTCGTGCAAATGGTTCCATGGGTTGATAGACTATGAGAACATTTACGGACAATGGGCAATATAGAACGGCAGATAGGTTATGCCGCTACGGGCAGTTCCCGGCGAGGACGCGGCGAAGGCGGCCGCGGGCGACATCGGCAAGCCGGCGGATCGTCGCGACCGGCGTCGGGGACGCATCCGCCATGCGCCAGCGCGGGAAGAACCGCGTGACGTGCAGGGGGATGTCCGGCGAGACGGACGCGATGAAAGCGGCGATCGCGTCCATGTCGGCGTCCTTGTCGTTCCGGCCGGGCACGACGAGCGTCGTCGCCTCGACGTGGCAGCCTGCGGCATGGAGCGTCTCGACCGTCCTGCACACGGACGCGAAATCGCCGCCGACCCAGTCGTAGTACTCCTGCGACGGGCCTTTGATGTCGATGTTGGCGGCGTCGACGAGCGGCGCGAGTTCCGCGACGACCTCCCCTGACGCGCAGCCGTTCGAGACGAGTATGTTCGCCATCCCTCTCGCGCGGACCTCCCGCGCGCAGTCGCGCACGAACTCCCATCCGACGAGCGGCTCGTTGTACGTGTAGGCGATGCCGATGTTGCCCCGCTCTTCGCGGAGCCGCTCTGCAAGCCCGGCCAGCTCCGCAGGCGTCGCAGTGCGGCACGCCACTTCATCCCCGCCATGCTGCGATATCCCGTCGTTCTGGCAGAAAGGGCAGCGAAGGTTGCATCCGTATGAACCGACCGAAAGGACGAAGCTCCCCGGACGGAAGAATGCGAGCGGCTTCTTTTCGACCGGGTCGAGGGCGGCCGACGCGATCCGCCCGTAGTTCGCCGCCACGACGCGGCCCCCTTCCGCCCGCCGCGCGCGGCATGCCCCGAAACGGCCATTCTCTATCCTGCACCGCCGCGGACACGTTCCGCAGACCGCCACGCCCGTCGCGTCACTCATGGAACACCTCCGCCTGGAACGTCTCGAAGACCGCGCCCTCGCGCCATGCGTCCGCGGGAAGCCCCGCTTTCCGCGAGAGACAGGAAAGCGCCGTCGGCAGGTCCCAGCCCTGCTCCGGAGCGACTTGCGGAAGGAACACGGCGAACGCGCCGTCCTTCTCCATCGTCATGCCGTCGCGCCCCAGCACGATGTCGCGCCACGACGCTACGCGCTCCGGCGGCGTAAGGGCGGAAACCTCCACGCGCAGGTTCGCGAGTTCGCCTTCCGCGACCGGCATGAAACGCGGATCGCGGATCGCGGAGTCCGCGGCGCGCCCGGCGACGGCCTCGAACAGCGGACGCACCGGCATGATCTCGCCGATGCAGCCGCGCAGCGCGCCGGTCGTCCTGTCGTTCAGCGTCACGAACGCCCCCATCTTGGCCAGCGTCGCCGCGGGCGGGTCCGGCGGAAAGGCGAATGGCATGCCGGGCGAACGCACGGCGTGTTCGGCCGCCGCCCTGGCGAGGCGCAGCAGGTATGCGCGCGCCCCCGCGTCGAGGACGGCGTCCGCGCCGCCCTGCCACGCGGCGCGTCCGGTCGCGGCGACATAGCACACGAAACGCGAATAGTCGCCGTCCCGGTCGCCCGAAGCCGCGTAGCGCTGGCGGACGAGCGGCGCCATGCCGCCGGGAAAGGCGCGGAGCGCCATCTCGACCGGGACGCGTCCGCAGATCGTCGCGCCAGTGCGGGCGACGAACGCGGCGAAGCCGTCCGCGTCGCGCTTCGCCATGCAGGCGAACGCTTCGGCGTCCAATGCCGCTACGCGCCTGCGGACGTCCATGCCGCCTTCGCCGCCGAACGGCGCGTACGCGAAGTCTTCGCCGTAGTGCGTGAAGTCGGTCGACACGACAAGCAGCGTTTCGTCGTCCATCAGCCGCGCCAGTGCCCGCGCGCACATTTCCATCTGGTCGCGTCCGAACGCGCCCATTACGAGCGGCGCGACGGCAAACCCCTGCGGCAGCGCAAGCTGCAGGAGCGGATATTCGATCTGCGGGGAATGCTCGGCGGCGTGTACGCGGTCGTCGCGCGCGACAGGCGCGGCGAGCGCGAGCCTGTCGATCCAGTCGCGGTCGATCCCGATTTCGCCGAGGGGCGTCGAGACTGCGTCCGCCTGCGGCGCGACAAGGCGGTTCTCTATCCGCGCGCGGTGGCTCGGCGCAAGGATCACGGCGCGGCGGAACTTCGCGCCGCGCGCCGCGCGGACCGCCCGCCACGCCGTTTCGCCGGAATATTCCCATCCGGCATGCGGCAGGACGAGGACGTTCGCCCCTTCCGGCGGCGGCGCCTCGTCCGCCGTGCGCGACATCTCCCACTTCTCCGCCGCGGCGCGGATCCCCCGCGCCGTCCCGGGATACCATGTCCCGGCTATCGTGCTCTCAAGCGTCATTTTCCACACCTCCATAGACTGATTCTGCTTGCCTGTTCATGGTTTCGACGGCCCTCCCCCGGCCCTCCCCCGCGCACCGGAAACAGCCGGGAAGGCGAATGCCGGGCGCTGGGCGCGCGATACGTCTACTGCACTTCCGCCAGCATGGGCCGCGGATGCGGGACGCGCGCGTAGGCGACATCGGGAATCCCGAAGAGGAGAACCGCGCCGGCTTCGTATCCGCGCGGCAGGTTCAGCGCACGGCGGATCTTGCGCAGCGACTTGAATGCATGGACGGCGAAGCCGCTCCAGCACGTGCCGAGTCCGTTCGCCCGCGCCAGCAGGTCGAAGTAGCTTAACGCAATCCAGGGATCCGCTTCGCGGCAAGGCGCGTTCTTCGGCGTCGACGCTACTATCATGCACGGCGCGTTGCGGAACACGACGTCGTCGCCGCGCATGATCTCGTCCATGTAACGGCGGAATTTCGGGAAGAACAGCTTCGGCAGCCGCGTGCGGACGATCGCCTGCAGCGTCCTGAGCGTCTCCCGCCGGTACCAGTCCATCTTCGCCCGGTCGCGCACTATCGTGAAATGCAGCCGGTGGTCGTTGCAGCCTGTCGGCATCCATGCGAGGGTGTCGACAAGCCGCGCCCAGACGTCCTCCGTGATTGGTGCATCGCGCCACTGGCGGATGCTCCGCCGCTGGCGGAGAAGCGCCGCCATGGCACCCCCGTCAGGAACCGGCTCGGCGTCCATCGTGTCGGCGAAGCCGGCGCCGTTGCACGTTACGGCGCCCCGCGCGCACACCGCAAGGCAATGCTGGCAATTCAAACAGTATCGCTCGTCCTCCTTGCGGAACGCGGGGAATCCGTTGTCGCCCTCCGCCAGCACGTGGACGGCGCAGTCCCGGATGCAGGCTCCGCACCGTACGCATCTGGATCTATCTATATGTATCATGGCGGAACTCCTCCAATCCGGCCTTGGCGAACCAGGCGAGCATGCGCCGGTTGCTGAAATCCAGATTGTGCGAAACGGTGTCGAGCGCGTAGAGCGTCGGATCGAAAAGAGGCTTGTCGCGGTTGCGCGAAAGAAACGTCGAGAGCCGCGCGACCGGGCGGATCGCCCACATCGGAATGCAGCATTCGCGAAGGCGCTTCCCCGGCAGGAACTCCGCCGCGAGTTCGCGGTAGTATTCGCCCACCGTGACGCGGCGCGAATCGAGCACGGTCACGCCCTCCCCGCCCGCCTCGGGCAGGATCATGGCGGCGTGAAGCGTCCGGCAGACGTTCTCCACGTGCGCGAGCGGCCAGCGGTTCCGTCCGCGCCACTTCCCGAAATGGAATGCGAGCGGCGAGTTCTTCAGATACGCGACCGTTCGCGGCGTGATGGACGTGTCGCCGCGTCCGTAGACTACGCACGGCCTTACGCAGCTGAATCGTTCGCGCGGCAGATTCGCCGCGAGCCACTTTTCGGAGAGTATCTTGTACTTCGGATACGGATTTGCCGCGGTTTCGTCGAATTCAAGCTCATCCTCGCTCTCGCCGTTGAAATCGCGAAGTCCGTAGACGTCCGCGGTGGAAAGATGCACAAACCGCTTCACGCCGCGTTCCATGGCGGCGGCCGCGAGGCTCTTCACGGTCTCGTAGTTCGCCTTGCGGAACCATTCGTCGCGTCCGGTATCGCTCGCACGGGCGGCGATATGGACGACATAGTCGATTTTCCCATCGAACAGCCGCGGCAGGCCCTCCGCCTCCGCGAGGTCGATCTTTGCCGTCTCGATCCCAAGCCGCGTCAAGCGCTCCGCCACGCGGTTGCGGACCGTTCCAATGACGCGGTATCCCGCCCGGACGAAATATTCCGCCGCGTTCGAGCCTATGTAGCCGCCGGCGCCTGTGACCAGAACAGTTTCCATCCCCAGTCCTTTCCCGCCCCGAAGATGCCGCCTGCGTTTTCACGATCCGGCGGACGGATTGAAGACCTTGCCCGGCATGAAGCCGGGCTTGTCGCGGAATTGCTTGGGTATGGTGATCTGTCCGCGTGCGCACATCGTTGCAGTCGTCATGGAAATATCTTTTTTTCAAGCGTGGAAAGTATGCAAGAATTGTATCAGAGTATGGATTTCATGTCAAAATCCAAAAACGGGCTGCAAATGGAGAGCCGCCCCCCGCGGCTCTCCATTTTCCGTAATGGGCCAAACCGCAGGACGAAAAAAAGGAAAAACCGCAGGAAGAAAAGAAAATGGTATAATCTTTCCAGTGGTTCGTCCGGTCGTTTGGCGTCGCGCCAAAGGAGAAAGCACTGCCGGCGGACTGGAGTTCGCGGAAGATTCGCTTCAAGCGCATGGAAGGAGCGCACAATGGATATGGAATCGTGGAAGCGCGGAAATGCCGTCAACTGGAAACTGGCGGCATTGGCGATATTGGCGGCAGTTGCATGTCCTCCAGCGGCCGCCGCAGTGCAGCCGGCCGCGGCGGACGGCAAGGAGGCGGTTTCGCCGGACGGACGCAACCGCATCGCATATTCCGGCGGGATGGTGACGGTGTTCCGCGACGGGCGGACGCTGTTCGGTCCGCAGCCCGCGGCGCTCCGCCTGGACCGGGGCGAGGCGGAGGTGGAGCTGTGCGCGCGCAACGACGGCGTGGCGTACCGTTTCAGGACGGACATGGATGGCGGGATCGCGGTTCTCGACGAGACGGCGGCGCTCGTGTTCCCCTCGCCCGACACGGAACTGTGGGTGGGCTACAACTGGTGCGACAACCCCAAAGACCCGAAACAGGACAAGCTCCAGCACGGCTGCGCATCGGCCTACACGCGCACGACGCCGGCCTCGTTCGTCCCCGGCGGACGCCGCATCGCGTACCTGCCGATGACTGTGCGGTACCCGGACGGCACGGCGGCGCTAGTGACGGAGACGGATCTGCGCGACTACGCCGGCTGGCACCTCAGGCGGAACGCGGGCGAGACGCGGCGCATAGACGGCGTCTTCGGGAAGTACCCGGTGCGGGCGAAGGAACGGAACGTCGGCGACAACTACCGCCGCGTGACGGAACGCCACGGGTGGATCGTCAAGACGCGCGGGCGGCGCACGTTCCCGTGGCGCGTGTTCGCGATCGCCGATACGCCGATCGGCCTTGTCGAGCAGCGCCTCGTGCGCGACCTCGCTGCGCAGCCGCAGGGCGACTGGTCGTGGGTGGAGCCGGGCGTGTGCGCATGGGACTGGTGGAGCGGCAGGCGCCTCGAAGGCGTTCCGTTCAAGCCAGGGGCGAACACCGCGACGTACAAGGCGTACATCGACTTCGCCGCCGAATTCGGCCTTGGATGGGTGCTTGTGGACGAAGGGTGGTGCAGGAAGGGCGACCTTTCCGCCATGGCGGACGGCTTCGACCTTGACGCGATCGCGGCCTACGCCGCGTCCCGCGGGGTGCGCGTGATGCTCTGGACGGCGTGGCGCGCGCTTGACGGAAGGCAGGAGGAGATTTTCGGGGCTTTCGCGAAGCGGGGCGTCGCCGGGTTCAAGGTGGATTTCATGGAGCGCGACGACGCCGAGATGATGCGCTTCATGGAGAAGACCCTCGCCGTCGCCGCGAAACACCGCCTTGCCGTGGACTTCCACGGATGCGGCAAGCCGTGCGGCCTTGAGACGACGTATCCGAACCTCGTGGGCGTAGAAGGCGTCCGGGGGCTGGAATTGATGAAGATGGCCTCGTCGAAGGGCGAGGACTTCATGGCGCACGACTGCACGGTTCCGTTCACGCGCGCCCCCCTCGGACATGTAGACTACACGCCCGGCGCGATGCGGAACCTCCGCAGGGACGAATGGCGCCCGGACAGGCGCAATCCAGCCTCGCAGGGGACACGCGCCCACCAGATGGCGCTCTACACGCTCTTCCCGGTGCCGCTCCAGATGATGTGCGACTCGCCGGGCGCGTACCGCCGCAACCGGGAGTGCGCGCGCTTCATCGCGTCAGTCCCGACGGTGTGGGACGAAACGAAGGGGCTCTGCGGCGAGATCGGCAAGTTCGCCGCCGTGGCGCGCCGCAGCGGCGAAACGTGGCATGCCGGCGCGATAACGGACTGGACGGCGCGGGAGATTTCCATCCCCATGGACTTTCTGGGCGAGGGCGAGTGGGATGCCGAGATCTTCCGCGACGCCGGCGATTCCGGCAGGGAGCCGGCGCACTACGTCCACGAGCGCAGACGCGTGAAGGCGGGCGAACGGCTGGCGTTCCGCCTTGCGCCCGGCGGCGGTTTCGCCATACGTTTCGGCCGGTCTCCGCGCGGCCCGGCGGACAAACCCTGAAAGCGAGGATGCGCAAGCGATATGGACATCGCAATGTTGAAGACTGCCGCCGTTGCGGCGCTCGCGCTTGCGGCGGCGCCTGCGCCCGCCGGCGCCCGTTCCGCGGACCGCGCGCCCGAGCCGCTCAAGGGGCTGGTCCTTTGGCCGGATTGCGCAAAATCCCGCCCGGAGCTTTCGAAGGCGGTCTCGCTCGAGTTCTCCTACTTCCTGCCGTGCGACGCGGCGGTGGCGGAGCTGCCCGGCGGCGCCGTCAAATACGACTGGCGCAAGTTCGACGCCCTCCTTGCGGACATCGCAAGCCGCGGCCACCAGGCCGTCGTCAGGTTCCGCTATGCGTATCCCGGGGAGGAGCTCGGCGGAGTGAAAGGGGCGACGGCCGTCCCCGGATTCGTCAAAAAGCGCAGGGACTACAGGGAAACGTTCGCCGCAAACCCCGGCGGCGACGGCCCGACGTGGTATCCCGACTGGTCGTGCAAGGCGCTTGAAGACTTCACGCTTGCGTTCTACGCCGAAGTCGCCCGCAGATACGATGCCGACCCGCGGATGGCGTTCATCGAGACCGGCTTCGGCCATTGGGCCGAATACCACACGAGCGGCACGAAAATGCGTCCGGGCGTGAATTTCCCGTCGGCGGACTTCCAGAAGCGCTTCTTCGCGCTCATGGAAAAGTCGTTCAAGCTCACTCCGTGGATGGTGTCTATAGATTCGGCGATGCGCGAAAAGAAAGGCGTTTCGCCGGCGCCCGCCCTCGCCCGCAAAGGGATGGCGTTCGGGCTGTTCGACGACAGTTTCATGTGCGAGAGCCACGAAATCGCCGGCGGAAAGGGCGGATGGAACGAAAAGAACTGGCGCGCTTTCGGCCCGGACCACTGGAAGAAAGCCCCCCACGGCGGTGAAATAAGCTATTTCAAGAAGTCGGACCAGAAGGATTTCCTTTCGCCCGGCGGGATCCACGGCGTAAAGTGGAAAGACGCGGCCGCGAAATACCATATTGCCTTCATGGTCGCGAACGACGCGCCCGGCGGCGCATACGCCACGCCCGCCCGCTTCCGCGAAGCGTCGCGCGAATGCGGCTTCAGGCTGGAGCTCGGACGCGTCCGGCGGAGCCGCGGCGCGCTTGCGGTGGAGGTCGTGAACCGCGGCGTCGCGCCGTTCTACCACGAAGGCACGGTTTCCGCCGGCCGTCGCCGCGCCAAAGAATCCATAAAAGGAATCCTTCCCGGCGAAACGCGCCTGTTCATGGTGCCCGGCGCCAGGGAAGGCGATGAAATCCGCCTTGTCTCGCCGAAACTGCCCAGGCCGTATCCGCTCGACGGCGGGGCGTAGCCGGTCGCCGCCGCGGGCGGTTTTGCAGATTTTGACATTCCCGCCCGCGTGTGGTATCATTCGGCAAAATGCCCGCACGGAGCGGGCGGTTCAACGAAAGGGTTGCAACGATGGACTATAGATATGGATGCGTCAAGGGATTAGTTTTCGCGGCCGCCGTCGCGTGCGGCGTGTGCGCTTCCGCGGCGAAGAAGAAGGCGCCTCCGGTTCCGTCCGGCGTGCCGGAATTGATGAAGACGTCCGGCGGCAGGACGGTGGCGACGGTGGATGAATGGGAGAAAATCCGCCGCCCGGAGATACTCAAGTGCTTCGAAGAGAACGAGTTCGGCATTCGTCCCGATTCCGTGGCGGACGGGCGGGACGTTTCGTTCACGGTCGTGTCGGAAAAGGAAGTGCTCGGCGGGCGCGCCGTGTGCAAGCTTGTCAAGGCGGTGTACGCCGGCCCGTACGGGAAGCACGGGTGGCAGTTCTCGTTCGTCGCGCCGAAGGGCGCCAGAAACGTCCCGGTGTTCCTGCTCATGGACGTCGGGCGGGGCGACGGGCTGTCGGCGACGGACGATTTTTCGCAGGAGCGGTGGCCTGCCGGCGACATCGTGGCGCGCGGATTCGCCACTGTGTACGTATTCAAGGAGGCGCTCGCCCCCGACGACAAAAGCGCGCGCTGCGTGAAGGGGATATTCAGCGCCGCTGAATCGCCCGGTTCGCGCAACGGGAAGTCGTGGGCCACGATCTCCGCGTGGGCGTGGGGCAATTCGCGCATCATCGACTGGCTCGGAAAGCAGCCTGAAGCCGATGCGTCGCGCATTGCGGTGGTAGGCCATTCGCGCGGCGGGAAGACCGCGCTCTGGACCGGAGCGACCGATCCGCGCGTGGCGCTCGTGTGCAGCGTGCAGTCGGGCTGCGCTGGGGCCAAGCTCAACCACATCGCCCTTCCGCGGTCGGAGCACATCGAAGCGATCACCAGGAACTTCCCGCACTGGTTCTGCGGCGACTACCGCGCCAAATACGCGGGCAAGGAATTCTCCATGCCGTTCGACCAGCACTGGCTGGCCGCCTTGATCGCGCCGCGCCTGCTTGTGATAAGTTCCGCCACGGAAGACGTGTGGGCCGGCCCGCGCGGAGAATGGTGGACCGCCCGGCTCGCCTCCCCCGCGTGGGAGCTCTACGGCAGGAAAGGGCTCGTGGCGGAGTCGTTCCCGCGGGCCGACAGCCCGCAGCAGGACGGCTCCGTGGCGTACCACGTCCGCACCGGGCGGCACAGCCTCGTGCGGTACGACTGGGCGCGCTACATGGACTTCGCCGAGAAGCACGGCTGGAAGGGCATGCCGCCGCGCGATTAGCGCGTCCGGCGCGGCCTTCCGGCGCCCGTCGCGCACGGTTTTTTCCCTGTTTTTGCATGCCCCGTTGACAAAAACGCAATGGAAGCGTAAAATATATTCGTGACTTGCGAAAGCGGCGTGTGCCGCTTGGCGGTCGCCAAGGGTGTGCAGTGTGCGCGTAAAGCGATAGACATGTGCATGCGGGCAGAGAGTGCCTGCGGTCTGGACCGCCATGAAGGTTCCGGGCGCATCCCGGTCTACCGTATCATGGAAAAACAAGGATCAGAAGCATGGACATCTATGTTGGCAACCTCGCGTATGCCACGACGGACGAAGGTCTCCGCGCCGCGTTTGCCGCGTTTGGGGAAGTGACATCCGCCCGGGTTGTTACCGATCGCATGACCGGTCGCTCCAAGGGGTTCGGATTCGTGGAAATGCCCAATGGAGAACAGGCGCAGGCAGCAGTCGAAGCGCTCAACGGCAAAGAGCTGGACGGACGTCCGCTCAGGGTCAACGAGTCGCAGCCCAAGCCCCGCGAGGAGCGTCGCGGCGGGCGCGGCGGATACGGCGGCGGCCGCGGACGCGGCGGGTACGGCGACCGCGGCGGGTACGGCGATCGCGGTCCGCGCGAAACGCGCTGGTGATCCGGCCGTTCCAGATTTAGGCGAGAGGGCCTGGCCGCCGTCGGCGGAAGGGCCCTCTTTCCGTTGTATCTCGTCGTCCGCCGCGCTAAGCGAAATCTATCGCCAGCCCTTCGCCTTTGTATGTGGCGGGGCAGACGTGTTGCACGGCGGTCGGCGAGAACCGCTCCTGCCAGAAGGAGTGGAGATGCCCGGCGAGCACGGCTTTCACGAGCGGCTGGGCTTTCAGGTACGCGATGAATTCGGCGGTGGCGGCGTCCGTGCGCTGCTGGACGCGCCGGTCGCGCCACTCCTCCCCTTTAGCGAACGGTTTCGCCGGCGCCCTCCATGTCGCGATTTTCCCGTCCGGCACCCCGGCGAGATACGCGCATGTGCCTTTTGTGGCGCGCATCTGCGCGTCGTACAGTTTCGGCGTGAACAGCGGAACGTGGCACATGAACACTATCGGAAGGCCTTTCGCGACCTCTTTTTCCATCTTGTCCAGCTGCTCTGCGGTGAAATTGTAGTACACGTCGTCCACGGCCACGAAGTTCACGTCTTCCACCACGCGCGACGCGAACGAGGGGTCGCACGGTAAAGCGGACGAGACGCGGTCCATGCTGTCCGCTTTGTACGCAGCGTCTTCGCGCGCCTCGCCCACGTATTTCGAGAATTCGTGGTTGCCCGCGCATGCGAACCAGTCGCCGGAGCCGAAGTAGCGCTCCGCTATCGCCAGATTCGCGTTCGAGACGAAATCCACCATGTCGCCGGTGTGCAGGAGAAGCGCCTTGTCGCGCCGCGCGGCGAAGACGGCCTCCGCCAGATAGTGTTCGCCGAACGGGAAATGCCTGGACCTTTCCGCGGCGAGCGCGGTCTTGCGCGGGTCGCGGTCCGAGACGTCCGCGCGCGCGATGTGCGTATCGGACAGGTGTATCGCCCTGAACGGCGCCGAAGCGCCTGCTTCTATGGCGATGCGCCGCAGCGCCAGCGGCTTGAAAGCCGCAAGTTTCCTCTTGCGCGGCGGAACCTGCGCGGCCTGCGCAGGCATGCCGGCGGCCAGAGCCATCCCGAGTCCGGCCGCGATGAATGTGCGTCTTGTCATGTCGATCCTCCCGGAGCGGGAAGTATACATGAGCGCCGCCGTGCGCGCAAGCGCCGGTCCGCCCCCGGCCCGGGTCTGCGGCAGGGCGCATCTGCGTTTTCCGGCCATGGATTCGACGGCCGGTTCCGAATCTTGTAATTGCCGCGGCGATTTGGTAGAATGCGCAGGTTTTCGCAACGCGACTGTAGCTCAACTGGATAGAGCGTTGGCCTCCGAAGCCGAAGGTTGCTGGTTCGAACCCAGTCAGTCGCACCAGATGGAAACGTCCGGAAGCGCCGGCAGGACGGCGTTCCCTGTCTGTCGTGCATGTCCTGCGGCAAGGTGCGGTTCAAATGCGGAAGCGAATCGTCCAGATGGATGCAAATGCTATTGTTCCGGCGCAAGTGAAACATTCTGCCGGCGGATGGAGCCGGCGGAGGGATTTGAACCCCCGACCCACTGATTACAAATCAGTAGCTCTACCACTGAGCTACACCGGCGCTGAAACAGATGAAAAGATACCATAACACGGCCGCGCACGCAACCAGAAACTGGAAAAAGCGCATTTCCGGCCCGCGCGCGTTCCGGGGGCGGAGGATCCGGCGCCACTTCCGCGCGATGGCGCGGCCGCGCTGTAACCTTGCGTGCGTCACGGTGTATTCGGGACGGAAAACGTCATGCAACTGCACGATGGCAGAGAAAGAGAAGGAGTGAGAAAATGATCGAGATATCGAGCCAGATGCGCGAGTTCGTGAATTTCGCGCAGGACGCCGTCGCGAACGACTCCAAAAACAGCATCGCCCGTCTCGGCGCGAAGCCAAGCCGCTACTCCGCATTTTCGATCGCCGCCGCCGCCGACGGCGACAGCGTGGGCAAGTTGAGGAGGCCCTCCGCCTCCAGGAAGGCTAACAACACGGTCCGCGCCGAGTTCCGCAAGACCGTCGAGCAGATTTTCGGCGGAGCGGACAGGATTCCCGAAAAGGTCCGCGTCGCGATGCGCTTGAAGGACTACGGGAACGGCAAGCCCCTCACCGCCGACCGCATCCTCGACGTCTATTCCGCCATAAGGGCGCACATCGACGGACTGAAGAACGCGGCGCTCAAAGACGGCACTCTCAGGGCCGTGGACGTGGCCGACTCCGTGGCCGACCGTTTTCTCGAAAAGTTCAAGGCCGGCTGCAGGCCGCCGCCGGGCGCCGCGGTGCTTTCGAACCTCAAGAAGGCGCTGCTGCTCTGCAACGCGAACATGCTCGACGACGAGGCGGTGAAGGGCGGCGAGGCGGCCGTGAGGAAGTTCGTCCGCTCCATCAACAGCGCTTTCAACGACACTTTCAAGGCCTTCGGGTTCGACACCGCGGAGTACAACGCCGGCGTCAGGCGCGTGGAAGCCTTCATGAAGGACGAGCTGCACATGCGCGGGGCGGTGTTCGCGCTCTTGGACAAGGACGGCAACGTCGACGCGGAAAATTTCGGCAAGCGGACCGCGATTTTCGACGAAGCATGGCTTCAACTCTACGCGCCGGCCCTCCTCAGGGCCAATATCGAATCCCCCGGCCCCGCCGCCGTCAAGGCGCTGCAGGCGGAATTCGTGCGCACGGCCGTGCAGAAGGTCGGGAACGTCGCGCACGACGAGGTCAAGGCTTACTTCAAAGCCAACCCCGGCAAGATCCCCGCGGCGATCAGGGACGACGAGAGGGCCGTCACGGGCTATGTCCAGCTGGTGCAGAAATTCGTGTCCGACAGCGACACCGGCGCGGGATCCCGCCTGGCCTACGGCGACGCGGACGCGAAGATCGACGTCGCATCCGCGCTCAGGGACTTCAACGCGTTCATGGATTCGGTCTACGCCGCCGCGAAGGGCGACAAGGAACTCCTGTCGCTTGTCGAGCGGTTCGCCGGCAAAATCGCGTTCAGCAACACGAGCAAGCTGCGTTCGGTCGAAGACATCAAGGCGAAATTCATCGAGCCCGTCCGCGCGAACCTCGAGGAGCTGCGCTCCGCGGCCGACGGCAGCGAAGCCATCATGATGGCCGGCTTGGACGCGCTCGCCCAGAGCGAGATGACGCCGTTCAAGAAGGGCGTCTTCACGAAGCTCGCGAACGGCGCGAAGTCCATGGACAGGGCCGCGCTCGATTCGCTTTCCGAGAAATCCGAGCCGATCGAAATCGCCAAGGCGTTCACCGCCATGTACGCGCAGTTCAAGAAATCGATGTCCGTCGCGGACTACAACGACCCGTTGAGCCGCGTCGAGCGCAACGCCTGCACTTCCTTCTTCGCGGGCGTCGCCATGTCGAGGTTGGAAGACGACGTCAAGATGCGCATGGTGGCTGTGTTCGCCACGAAGGCCGCCAGCCAGGCCAGCAACATCATGCAGCAGCTCATCACCGCCAGCTCCGACATGTCTCAGATCGAGATCACCGACATGCAGGAGACCGTCCAGATGATGCGCAAGTGCTCGACGTTCATCGCGGACGACCTGGGGTTAGACGCCGACGCGTTCGCGGTCAACATCGTCGACGAGGAAATGACCGCCGATTCGATACCGGACGGCGTCGCGGCGCAGTTCTCGGCTCTCATGAAGGGTATACAGGAATAAGACGGATGGAAATGAAGGAGCTTTTAGACGGTCTTGCGTCTATACTCGGAATCGACAGCCTCGCCGTCATCGACGGCGAGGCTGCCATCGACATAGACGGCATGGCCGTATTGATGACGGAGCCGCAGCGGGACGTCCTGCTCGTCTCCGGCCTTGTCGGCGATCCGCCGCCGGAGGGATGCGAGGCGTTCTGCAACCTCATGCTCGATGCGAACGCCGGTTTCTTCGACAATGCAGCCTGCACCCTCGCGCGCAATCCCGAGTCCGGCAGCTACATGCTCATGAAGCGCTTCGACGAGAAGTCGCTCGATCCGGAAATGTTCGCCAAGGAGCTCGCGGCGTTCGCCGACGCGCTCGCCGAATGGCGCGATGCGCTCGAATCGTTCCGTCCGGTCGCCGCCGCGGCGGCGGAGATGGAACGGAGCGAGTCCGCGGCGCGTCTGCCGTCCGACGGCATCATCGAAGCCTGACGCGTGCGTGCGCACGCCTCCCTCCCCTCTCTCTCTCCCCCCCCCCCCCCCC
>CADCBS010000058.1:19293-30090 GCA_902799715.1 uncultured bacterium
CCCCCCCCCCCCCCCCCCCCCCCCCCCCCCCCCCGCTCCGTCCGGCTGAAATCCGTCTTGACTGGCGGGAGCGGGCGGCGGTATACTTCTGCCAAATGAAAGCAGTTTTTACCGCAAACTGGAAGGGGCAAGCCATGCGCACATTGGTCTTCTGCATCGCAGCGGGGTTCGCCGCGGCGGCGCAGTCCGTCGAAAACAGCTGGTTCAGCGTGTCCTTGGCGGACTACGCGCAAGGCCAGGCGCTGTCGGCGCAGGGAGCCGCGGGCGGCGCGTGGGACTCGCCCCTCCCCACGGACTCCACCAACGTGTACGACGGCGTCCGCAACGGCATCGCCTTGCAGGCGGCCTGGCCGGACGGCGCCGTGTTCAGGCCTTCCGCGCCGCCCGCCGACGGCAACGTGGAGCGGATCGATTTCGGGATGTGCCCCGACGGGGCGTTCGCGGGCATGCCTCCGGACCTGGGCGGCGACGCCGGGCTTTCCGCGGCGTATTTCGGCGGCGACGGGCCGGAGTTCGTCGGCTCCACCGCAGGCGGATGGGTCCGCCTGCGCGCCGACGGCGTGGCGCCTGCGGAAGGCGAGTGGTTCGACGGGCGCGTGGAGCTGCGCACCGTGGACGGAATCCGTTTCGCCAGCTATCTCGTGAAGAAGGACGGCGCCTACGTGCGGCTTTCGGACCGGGAGGGGACGACGTGGTTCCGCATATCCCCGCCGAAGTCCGGCGGCGGCGTGGAGCTGGTCTCGTTCTCCGGCAACGGGCGGTTCTCCGGCTTTTCGGGATGCACGGACGACGGCGACGCGATGCGGCTTTTCCGCTGGGCGGGCGGAGCTTCCGGCGACTGGAATGACGCCGCGAACTGGACGACCAACGGCGTCGCGGCGGGAATCGTCCCCGGCGCGCCCGGCGACATCGCCGTTGTCGACGGCGCCGTGTCGCTCGCGAACGGAAGCGAGACCGGCGCGGCGCGCGACCTGACCGTCGGGTTCGGCGAAGACGGCGCCGCCATGCGCATGGGCGGCGGACTCGAGACGTCGGTCGATTTCGACCTTGCGCTTTCGCGCCCGCGCATCGGAGTTCCGATCGAGCCCGCGTTCGGGACGTTCCTCGGGATGAAGCCGACCTATTCGTTCGTCTGGCGGCGCGGATCCACGGCGAAGGTCTACGGGGCGGTCGCCGGAACCGAGGCGTCGTTCACCCCGTCCCTGGCGGATTGCGACCATTGGTTCAGCGTAGCGGTCAAAGACGGAGCGGGCGCGGAGGTCTTGCGCAGGGAGTTCTTCTTCTCGAAGCTGCCGGTCCTGTACTTGACGACCGACGACGGAGCGACGCCGAGCGTCAACAAGGAAAAGCACTCCGGACACGTCTTCGTGCAGGGCAACGGCGAATGGGAATCGCTCTACGACGGCGCCATGGAAATCAACGTGCGCGGCAATTCCACCAAGAACTACCCGAAGAAGCCGTGGAAGCTCAAGCTCGACAAGAAGACCGTGATGTTCGGCATCCCGAAGTCGAAGCACTGGGTGCTGCTCGCGAACTACAACGACCAGTCGATGCTCCGCAACAAGCTCGCATACGACTTCGCCGCGGACATCGGTTCGTCCGGAATGAGGTCGACGTGGGTCGAGTGCGTCCTCAACGGCGCGTGGCAGGGAACCTACCAGTTCTGCGAACAGATAAGGATTGCCGAGAAGCGCGTGAACGTGCACGACTGGGAAGGGGACGCCGGCGACATCGCCGAGGCGTTCGCGAAGGCGAACGGCCTCACGGGCGCCCAGGAGGACGAACTCGCCACGCAGCTTGAGCAGAATCTCGCGTGGGTGACGTCGGATTCCTTCTCGTATCTCGACAAGACGAACAACGTCACGCTCGCCGGACAGCCGTCCGCGCTCCTCAAGAAGTTCACGAACGACATCACGGGCGGCTACCTCTTCGAGTTCTCGAACGAGTACGACGAGACGTCCAAGTTCACGACGTCGAGCGGGAAACTCGCCCTGAAGACGATGCTGAAAAGCCCGGAATACCTGCGCACGAACACGGAAATGTTCGACTACGCCAAGACGTTCCTGAAGAGCTATTGGGACGCCTGCACGTCGGTGGACGGCTATTCCCCCGAGGGCAAGTACATCGGCGAGTACTGCGACTTCGAGTCGATGGTGAACTACTGGCTCGTGATGGAGCTTTTCGGAAACAACGACGCCATCTACAAAAGCCGCTACGCATACAAGGAACAGGGCGGGAAACTCGTGTTCGGCCCGGCATGGGACTTCGACTGGGGCGTGGGCAGCCTGCGCGTGAGCACCGACGCCACGGGCTGGAAGAGCCAGAACCGCGGCACGACCGACCAGGCGTTCTTCGAGGAATGGACCGACAACCCCGAGTTCTGCACGCGGCTTTTCGTCCGCTACTGGCAGGTGCGCGACCGCTTCGACTCGTGCTTCAAGGACGGCGGACTCATGGACCAGTACACGAACTACCTGTACGAGGCGTGCTGCGCGAATTCCGCGAAGTGGGACGACAAGTCCAACGGCTGGAACGTCTACAATTCCAGCGCGTTCGGGAAGGACGTCGCCCGGCTAAGGACGTATCTTTCGCAGCGTCTCGTGTGGCTCGACGCCCAGTTCGCCGACATGCCTACGCTCGTGGCGAGCCTGAACAAGGGCTATTCGACGCAGACGTACACGCCGGACCGCACGACGCTCCCCGTCGCATTCGCGAACCTGAACAGGAGGGGCCGCATCGCAAAGGGACGCGATCTCGTGGCCGCGTTCAAAGTCGGCGGATCTTCTGCGGCCACCACCGTGTCGTGCTTCGTGAACGGCGTGCGCGTGGCAGACCGCCATGCGCTTGGCGCGAACCGCGCGTTCCGCGCGGTGATTCCGTCGGACGCCCTGACCGCCGCGCGCGGCGAACCCAACTGTGTCGCGTTCATAGCATACGATTCGTCCGGCGCCGTGGTGGCGCGCAACTACGCGACCGTCGCGCAGGATCCGCCGGACGGAACGGCGATAATACTCAAATAGCCGGTCGTCCCGGGGGCGGGCGGCCGCCGCATGGCGGCTCCCGCCTCGCGGCGGACCGGCCGGGATCTACTTCTTCGCGCGCTTCCCGATCCAGGCGCGCATGCGCTTGACGAACTCCGGCTTGAATGTCTTCTCAAGACGCGGCCAGTCCTTCTCCGCAAACGTCTTCAGCGCGGCGGCGCGCTCCGCAAGCAGTTTCGCCGCGTCGGCGGGATGCGCCGCGATCGCATCGCGCGTCTTCCAGATGATCTGCCACGACGTGGGGAGGTTTGCGGCGGCTTTCGGCCAGCCGCGTTCATCCGTGAGTGCGGCGACGCGCGTGTATTCGCCCTTCATGCCCGAAAGATAGGATGCCGTCATCCAGGAAAGCTCGGGATACACAAGCTCCACCACCGTCTCGCGCGTGCCGTCCTGCGGCGGCGTCTTCACGACCACGGCCAGATCCTCCGCGTCGTATTCCCATGCGCACTCCGCTCCGTTCACCTTCGCGACGAGCGGCGTCTGCACGAAGTCGACCTTGGAAGACCATGTCGTCGGGTGTCTGGCGGTGACGGGCATCGTCTCGGCAAGCGGGAACTTCAGCGTGTAGGAGCCCTTGCGCGGCGAGATGGTCACGCGGGTGCCGCCGGTCCAGCACCAGCGCTTGACCGTCGTGCGGCGGAAGTTCGTCGCGTAGTCGGCATTGTCGCCGCCGTCTTCGTAGATTGAAGCCACATGCGGAGGCGGCTGGAAGCTCATCTGCATAGACCGCGCTATCGATTCCTGTTTGTCGAACGGTGCGCAAAAGAGCACCAGGTCGTCCGTGCCGGGGTTGCCGAGGCGTTTGACGGAATCGGGATACATCGGAATCACCGCGCCCGCCTTCACGAACCACGGCGTCTCCTCCACCGTGTAGCCGCGCTTCAGCTTGCGCCCGCCTTCCACGAGCTCGCCCCGCGAGACGTCGTACCACGTGCCCTCCGGCAGCCATACCTCGACCTCCGCCTCCTTCGTCACGGGATCGGCCGCCTTCGTGACGGGCGCGACGAGGATGTCGTCGCCGAACATGTACTGGTTGATGGAACCGTATGCGGCGTCCTCCTCCGGCCAGTCGTAGTACATCGGGCGGCACAGGCACACGCCCGTGTCGTACGCCTGCCGCGCGGCGGTGTAGATGTATGGCGCAAGGCGGTAGCGCAGACGGTACGCCTCGCGGAGGATGAAGAAGTGGTCGGCGTACTTCCACGGACGCCGGTCGGCAAGCGAGTCCTTGGACGGGTGCGTGCGGAAGATCGGCGTGAACACGCCGCACTGCATCCAGCGCGTCAGGAGTTCGCCGTTTTCCTCCCGCTTGAACTGGGGCCGGTTGTGCCCGCCGAGGTCGTGCCCCCAGTAGCCGTAGCCCACGTTCGACGCGGTGGCGGTGAACCAAGGAATCGCCTCCAGCATCCGCCAAGAGCTCTCGCCATCGCCCGAAAAGCCTATCTGGTAGCGGTGCGAGCCGAGTCCGCCCCAGCGGTGGTAGATGATGGGGCGTTTCGTCCCGCCGTCCGGCCGCACGCGCGCCGCGTCGTGCGTGGCGAAGAGATGGTTCAGCCAGAATGTGTTGCTCAAGGTGGGCTTGCCCTTCGCCATCAGCCACTGCTGCCAGTCGAGCCAGAAGAAGTCCGCGCCCAGCGCCTCCAAGGGTTCGATGACGTCCTTGAAATAGACCTCGGCCCAGCGCTCTTCGTCGCCGCGGAACGGAATCGCGCCCTTGCCCTTCCAGCCGTAGTCCTTCGCGAAGCGTGGATAGACGTCTTCGCATTCCGGGATGCCGCATGCCGGGTGCATGTTGAGCGGCGCGTGCAGCCCTTCGCCGTGCAGGAAGCGGAACATTCCCGCCGGATCGGGGAAGTAGCGCCTGTTCCACGTGTAGCCGCCCCAGCCCCACATCTGTCCGCCTTTCGGCTGTATGATGTCGGGACGCTCCGCGATGTCCCAGTTTTCGTGCCAGTACATCTCGATCACGCACACGTCCACCGGGATGCCTACGGAGTCCATCTCGCGCACCGCCTGGCGGTAGTCGGAGTCCGTGTCGTTCCAGAACCGGCTCCACCAGTAGCCGAACGCCCACCGCGGCGGCAGCGGGATGCGTCCCGCCACCTTCACGTAGTCGCCGAGGCACCCCTTGTAGTCGTGCCCGTACGCAAACACCGTGACATCCCGGTACGCGCCTTTCTTGCGGACCGGCCGCTCCGCGACCCACTCTTTCCAGTAGTCGCCGCCCTTCACGAACAACGGCTTCTCCGTATCGTCCACCACAGCCACGCCGCGCCGCGAGAGGACGCCCTTCTCCATGCGCGGCAGCAGATCCTTGACGCTTGAACGTGCGTCGATGGTACGCATCGTGCCAAGCAGATTCTCCTTATCTTCCGAAAGAACTGCAACCGAAGTCATGTCTTTTTTAATGTTGCCATTGTTGCCGGTTCCGATTCCCGGTTTCCCGGTTGGCTTGTCCCCTCCATTGGCGACATTGGCATTGGCCATCGGCAGCATTTCCGCATTGGCGACACTTACAACGAGATTCGTCTCATTGAACGCGCCGCCCGTCCACTCGAGGCGCATCTTCTCCGTCTCGATCACGGCCCCCTCCCCCGTGCGCTCGAACGTGTGCTTCACCGGCGGCTGGACGCGATTGATGAAGGTGAGGCTCGGGCGATCCTCGAACGAACCGTCCTCGCTCCATTCGCAGCGCACCATGCGGTCTGTCAGGAGCGTGAAGCGCGCCTTACCCGCGAACTCCGTATTGCCGGCCACCACGGCGCACGACGCGGCGCACACGCCTTCCGTGCCGTCGATCGCCGCGCCCGCCTTTCCGGAGAACGTGAGCGCACCAGTTCCCGCGTTGGCAAATACCCGGCGCGAGACCGTATCCCACAGCACGCCTTCGCCGCCTCTTCTCGCAGGTACGAGATTCACGATCGCCTTCCCGTCCGCGCCGTCTATGCGCACGGAGAACCACTTCGCGTGGCAGTAGCGTCCGGAAAGGCTGCGGCTGCAGTCGTCGTTCCACGAGCAGCCGAGCAGGATCGTCCCTGCGTCCGCGTCGGCGCCGATGGAGCCTGCCGGCAGGTCCTTCATCACCGTCGCGCCGTCAAGCGACGCCGTGCGGCCGGCGATGGCTATCGTGTGCGGCGCGGAAAGATCGCCCAGCTTGAACATCAGATCGGGCGTCTTGCCGTCCGCCTTCAACGATTCGCCCCGGTAGCGCATGTAGAATTCGCCGTCGGCGCCGTTCGCCTTGCGTCCGATCGTGAAATCGCCGGTCGGAAGGCTCCCGATCAGCGACGCCCAGGCGTTCTTCCCCGCCTTCTGGTAGTCGCCGGGGGCGTACTGGAACTTTATCGCGAGGCCGTAGACATCCGTCGCCTTCACGCCGGTGTCGACATGCTGGTTTTCGCCCGCATAGACCCACCCGCCCTCGTCCAAAAGGCGGACCTTGCCTGTCGCGATGACGCGGAACACGTTTCCCGCCGGAATGCGCGTCCTGTCGAATTCGTATGCGGAGTCGGCGGAGGGGACGGCTCCCGCATATTGAACCCTGTTGGCCGCAGGCCAGGAGGAAAGATTGGCGCCTCTGTCTGCGGAATCCCACACAAGCCACAACTCGGACGTCTCGTCCAGGGCGTTCGACGCATCCGTCGCCTGTACGGCGTTCTGCGAAAATGAAAGATACAAAGAACCGGGCGCGGCGTTCAAGCCGCCAGGCGCTGCACACGCGACCGACAGAAGAACTCCGGCTCCAATCCCCCTAGTGACGCGGAACATCGATGTTTTCGATTTGTCCATGACGAATCGCTCCTTTTATGAGGATGATTGCGATACTATACCCTGCCCCCTCCATATTAGTCAAGGCTAATTCATTCCGGCGGGTGTTTTCGGGGTGGATCTGCGACCGTGTGAAACCCGTGAGACGTTGCGCGCCGGCAGGTCCGCATGTCCCCAAGCCGCCGCATCCGGCCGGCTGCCCGCTTGAAAAACCCGAAATAAGATTACGGTGCGGATGAAATGCGATTTGCGGCTGTTGCGACATTTTGATGCAGTGAGATTACGGTGCGGATGAAATAAATTGGCTACGGAGGGGGATTGGCCGTGTAGAACATGTAGAGAATGTAGAAGATATGCATTTCGCACGGCTCATGTTTTTATTGGCCCTGGTAGGGCGCGTTGTCCCAACGCGCCGCACTCCCGCCCTCCCCCGAAATAAGATTACGGTGCGGATGAAATGCAATTTGCGGCTATTGCGACTTTTTGACGCAGTGAGATTACGGCGCGGATGAAATCAATTGGCTGCGGAGGGGGATTGGCCGTGTAGAACATGTAGAGCATGTAGAAGCTCTGCATTTCGCACGGCTCATGTTTTTATTGGCCCTGGTAGGGCGCGTTGTCCCAACGCGCCGCACCCCCGCCCTCCCCCGAAATAAGATTACGGTGCGGATGAAATGCGATTTGCGGCTGTTGCGACATTTTGACGCAGTGAGATTACGGCGCGGATGAAATCATGTTCTGGGGGGCGATCGGTCGCCAGCGCCGCCCTGCACTTTTCTTTTGTTGGCATTGGCGGCCGAATATCATAGACTACCTGCCATGGACGGACTTTCAAAACTTTTCGTGGCGGCGGTTGCCGCCGTTTCTTCCTTGGACTCGGCCGCATCCGGCGGCGCGCCGTTCACGGTGGCGGAGAAGGCGTGGCCGATGGACGGGCTCGGCAGCCACCGTGCGGTCGTGAGCGTAGCCGGAACCGGCGAAGTGGCGCGTGCGATCCTCGAATGGCGGCGCACCGATCCGGAGCCGGAAAAGAAACGCGTGGTCGTGCGCCACGCCGCGACGGGGAAAGAGGCCGCGCATGCAACGGCCCGCGGCGTTACCGCGGATCGCGCCGAAGTGTATTTCAGCCCGTCTTCCGGCCCCGGCGAATATTTTATCTACTACTTGCCGTGCCGCGAAAGGCAGGGGTCGAGCGAAGGCCGCGCCCAGCCGCGCTGGAACGACTATTTAGCGCCCGATCGCGCAAAAGGCGACAGATGGCTCGCTTCGGCCGGAGCGTCCAGCGCGCCTGTCGAGGCGAAGGTCCTGCGCTTCGAAAGCCGCACTGCATTCGATGCGTGGACGCCCATGGGCCTTCGCGCGACGGCGGCGGAGACGGAGGCCCTGCGCCGCGCGCATCCGGAAAACCCCGTGGTATTCACCGAAGACCGCGCATATCCGGTACACCCGGCCTCGTGGCTTCCCATGAAATGGGCGGATGGCGCCGAGGCGCGGAACTCGTTCGCCGGCACTGCCGACAAGGACGAATACTACGTGTGGCAGATTGCGTTGTGGACGCCCGGCGGCGCGGTGGACGGAGTGACGCTCGGCTTCTCCGACCTCATTCTGGAGGACGACGGGAAGGGACGCCCCGGGGGCGGCGGAACGATTCCGGCCTCGGCGATAACCTGCTTCAACACCGGGGGCGTGGACTGGGACGGCTCGCAGATGAAAATCGAATTGAACGTCCCCGCCAACCGCGTCCAGCCCCTTTGGTGCGGCGTGATGATTCCGCCTGGCGCCGCGCCGGGAGTCTACCGCGGCACGGCTACGCTCGCGGCGAAAGGCGTCGCTCCCCGCAAGATCGCGCTTGCGATAACCGTGACGGACAAGACGGCGATAGACCATGGCGACGGCGAATTGTGGCGGCACTCGCGCCTGAGATGGCTAAACTCGCGGATCGGCGAGGGCGACACGCCCACGAAGCCATACGGCGCGATGGTCTTCAACCGCGAGGCGCGCGCCATCGCCGCATCGGAGAAGACTGTCGTTCTCGCGGAGAGCGGCCTGCCCAAGTCGATAACGGCGGGCGGCCGCGAGGTGTTGAAGTCGCCCATGCGCTTTGTCGTCTCCACGGAAGAGGGCGACGCGGAAGCCTGCGCCGGCGATTTCACGGTAGAGAGCGCGACGGCAGGGCATGTCGCATGGAAGGCGAAGTCGCGCGCCGGCGGCATTTCGTTTGCCGTGAAGGGGCTGATGGAATTCGACGGGCACGTGAGATATTCCGTCGAGGCGTCGGCGGACGGCGATGTCGCCGTGAAGGACGTGCGTCTCGTGGCGGAATACACGCCGTACGCAAGCGAATACATGATGGGCATCGGCTACATGGGCCGCGACGGCGGAAAGCGTCCGGCCGCCTATTCGTGGAACTGGAAGGGCGACCCCTGCGACAGCTACTGGACGGGCGGCCCCCGCGCGGGCCTTCACGTGGAATTCCGCGGCGGCGCGTACCACGGCCCGCTGATCGCCGACAGGTCGTACCGCTACAAGCCGCCGCAGGCGTGGGCGAACGGCGGCAAGGGACGCGTGGAAGCCGGCGGCGCGGACGGCATGACGGTCGTGGCCCGCACCGGCGCGACGCGGCTTTCCGCCGCGCCGCGCAAATGGGAATTCGATCTTTCGATCACGCCCGTCAAGCCGCTCGATTTGAAAAAGCAGTTCTCGCAGCGCTACTATCACGCGGATCCGGCGAAGTTCGGCGAAGCCGCCGCGCATGGCGCGAACATCGCGAACATCCACCATGCGCAGGCGCTGAATCCGGTGATAAACTATCCGTTCATCGTCCAGGACGAGTTGAAGGAATTCATCGCCGTCCAGCATGAAAAAGGCCGCAAGGTGAAGCTCTACTACACGATACGGGAGCTTTCGAACCATGTCGTGGAGCTCCAGGCCCTCAGAAGCCTCGGCGGGGAGATCGTCGCGCCCGGGAACGCGCACGGCGCGCCGTGGCTGTGGGAACACATGGGCGAAGGGTATCGCCCGGCGTGGTACGTGCGGCTTCAGGACGGCAGCTGCGTGGACGCCGCGTTCGTCCTGAGCCACCATTCGCGGTGGATAAACTACTACCTCGAAGGCCTGCGCTGGATGTTCGAGAACTACAAGATCGACGGCATCTACATGGACGACGTGTCTTTCGACCGCACGGTCATGAAACGGATCCGGCGCATCATCGAGAAATACCGCCCCGGCGCGCTCGTCGACCTCCATTCCAACACAAGCTATTCCAAGGGCGCGATGAACCAGTACGCGGAGTTCTTCCCCTACGTCGACCGTCTCTGGTTCGGAGAGTGGTTCCAATACGACAAGCTCTCCCCCGACGCCTGGTTCGTGTCCGTCTCCGGCATCCCGTTCGGGCAGATGGGGGAAATGCTGCAGAACGACGGCAACCGCTGGCTCGGCGCGGTGTACGGAGAGACGCGCCGCTGGTACGGAAGGGGGCGCCCCGAGGAGAATCCAGGCGCGATATGGAAAGCGTGGGCGGACTTCGGAATCGAGGAAGCGCGCATGTCGGGATACTGGGAAGAGTATCCGTTCGCCAGGACCGATTCGCCGGACGTGAAGGCGACGGCGTTCATCCGCGGCGACAGGGCGCTTGTCGCCATCGGCAACTTCGCTGCGGAGCCGCGCACCGTGAAACTCGAAATCGACGGACGGTGGCTCGGCGATCGCGCGGGCGCGGCGAAGCTCGTGGCCCGCCCGATACCAGGGTTCCAGGAAGGGCGGACGTTCGGCCTTGGCGAGCCGATCCCCGTCCCGCCCAAACGCGGCTGGATGCTGGAACTGCACGCGCGGCACCCGTCCCCGGATTCCCCTTGAGCCGGGGACGCCCTGCCTTTCCGCCGCACAATGTTTTGGCTCTTCAAAGTTTTTTGTGGAAGGCGCGGCGCTACGCGCGACCACGAACCCAGGCGCGGCGAAGGATCGGCGCTGCCGATCCGGCGGAGACTTG
>CADCBS010000059.1 GCA_902799715.1 uncultured bacterium
CCGGGGCCGCCTGCGCCGCCGCGCGCCCTGTCGCCTGCTCTTCGCGGCGCGGCGCGTCGGCGGGCTTCGCGGCGAGCTGCGCCTTCAAGAGCGCGATCTCCGTCTGCATCTGCGCCTCTTCGCGCGAAAGGTATCCTTCGCGGCGCGGCGCATCGGCGGGCTTCGCGGCGAGTTGCGCCTTCAGGAGCGCGAGCTCCGTCTGCATCCGCGCCTCCGCCGGCGAGACCGCGCCGGACTCCGGCAGCGCGGCCTTCGCGGCGGCCTGCGCCTTCAAGAGCGCGATCTCCGTCTGCATCTGCGCCTCTTCGCGCGAAACGTACCCTTCGGGGCGCGAACGCGCCGTCGTGTATACGTACGCGGCGGCGAATCCCGCCACCAGCAGCACGGTCAGGGCGCAGAACGCGAGCGAGAGCGCGAACACCCTCCGGCGCGACTTCGCCTGCTCCTGGTCGATGTATTTCTGGAAGGCGCGCAGGACAGGGAACTGTTCCGCCTGGGAATCGTCCTTGCCCACGAGCCCGAACTGCGGCATTCCGCCTTCGCCGCCCTGGCCGGCGCTGTCGGTCGTCATTTCGTCCTCTCCCTCGGTTCGGGCGCGGTGCCCTTGTTCTTGTTGCGCTGCGGCATCTTGGGCATGAACGGGTTTTTGGCTTCGTCCTTCCCGCCCTTTCCGCCGGATACGATCTGGTAGCCCACCACGACTTCGCGGCCCTCGGCCGCCGCGGCCGCCTCGCCCGTCAGCGCGGTGCGCGTGTCGTCGGTCACGCCTTCGGTCGCGGAGACCGGCTCTATCGATCCGTCCGCCGCGAGCAGCCATATCTTGCGGCCGCGCGGCACTTCGCCCTTAACCTTCGCCATGTCTTCCTCCTTCGGGCGGAAGCGCAGCGCGGCCGCGGGCACGGTGACGGCGTTTTCCGCGCGGGCGGTCTCGATCGCCAGCGTCACCGTCATGCCGGGAAACAGCAGCTCGCCTGGGTTCTCGGCCTCCACTATGACAGGGAATGTCACCACGTTGTTGGTGGTCGTGGAAGCCCGCCTGATCTGGATGACCCTGCCGGTGAATTTCTTGCGGTACGCGTCCGCCGTGAACGTCACGGGCTGGCCTTCCTTTATCCCGCCGATGTCGGCTTCGGGGATCGTGGCCTGCACCCATATCTTGGAAAGGTCTTCCGCGATGGTGAGCACAGGCACGGCGTTCATGGACGACACCACGGTTTCGCCTTCCTCCACCTTGCGGTCGATCACCACGCCGTTGACCGGCGACACTATGTTGCAGTATTCGAGGTTGGCCTTGGCCTGCGACACGTCGGCTTCGCTCTGCTCCACCGACGCCTCGGCGCTTTTCAGCGAGGCCTGGGCCGAATCGAGCGCGGCCTCGGCCTTGGCGAGGGCCTCCTCGGCGGCGTCGAGGTCGGCCACCGGCGCGTTCTTCTTCTCGACGAGCGCCTTCTTGCGCGCCTGCGTCTTCTTCGCGAGCTCGACCTCCGCCTTGCGCGAACGTATCGTGGCCTTGCACACTTCGACGTTGGCCTTGTTGGCGTGCAGCCGCGCCACGGAGCTTTTGTACGTGGCTTCGTAGACGCGCGAGTCGATCTGCGCCACGATTTGTCCGTTGGTCACCGCCGAATTGTAGTCCACGAAAAGCTTCACGAGCCTGCCGTTCACCTGCGCGCCCACCGGTATGCCGGATGGCGAATTGCGCGGCGTCACGGTGCCGGTGGCCTCCACCGTCCGCACCACGTCGGCCCGCGTCGCGGTCTCGGTGCGGAACCCGCCGCCCGGGCCTTTGCCTTTTTCGCTGCATGAACACAGCGCGGCCGCCGCCAGCACGGCGGCCGCCGTCATGGAATGCTTCATTTCCTCTTCTCCTCTCCGTGGCGGCCGCGGCCGCCCTGCGGCGCGAATGGCGCCGCGCGCGGCGAAAGGCCGATCAGGCGCGCGAGCTTGGCCTCCGCCGTCTGCTCCGTGTAGAACGCCTCCACGCGCTCGCCCAGCGCCTGCGTGTACGACGCCACGGCGTCGAGATAGTCGATGGAGCTCGCTTCGCCCACGCGGTACTCCTCCGTCACTACGTCCAGGTTCTCGCGCGCCTGGCGCACTATCAGCCGCGCCGTGGCGTGCGCGCGGCGCGCGGTGTCGCGGTCCGCCGCCGCCACCGCGACCTGCAGCGCCAGCGCCTGCTCGGCCTCGCGCAGCCCGGCCGCCGCCGACATCAGTTCCGCCACCGAAGCGTCCACCGCCAGCGTCTTGCGGAAGCCCTGGAAAATCGACCCCGCCAGGTTTCCGGCCCACGACCAGTTCCACGTGGCCGGGAAGTCGGGGTTCGAGAAGTTGAACGCCGTGCCGAGCGAGAGGGTGGGATAGAGGTCCGCTATCGCGTAGTCCACGCGTGCGGACGCGGCGCGGAACCTCGCCCGCACGAGCGCCAGCGACGGCGCGTTCGTCCGGGCGAAGTCTATCGCCTCCGCAGCCGTCATCGATGTGGCCGGCATGCCGTACGCCGGCCTGCCCAGCCCGATCCCCGCCGGCGCCGGCGTGACCGCCGCCGACACTCCGATGGATTTCATCAGCGTGGCGGAGGCCGTGGCCACTTCGTTCGACGCGCGTATCAGCGCGAGCCCCGCGTTGGAATGGTTCAGCTGCGCCTGCGTGACGTCCAGCTTGCGCACGTCCCCCACCTCGAAGCGCTCGCGCGCCTGCCGCAGATGCTCGGCGCGCTGCATTGCGTTGGTGCGCGAGACGGCCAGCATCGCGTCGGCGTGCAGCCAGGCGAAATACGCGGTGCGCACTTCGCACGCCGCCGCCAGCTTCGCGTCCTCCAGCGCGGCCGCCGCGGCGACCAGGTTCTCGGCCGCCGCCCGCTCCTGCGCGGATATCTTGCCGAAGTCGTAGATCATCAGGTCCAGGTCGATCCCCGCCGACCACGACCCCTCCGTGCGCCAGTCGCCGCCCGTCTTGCGGTTGGCCGTGGCGCGGGAGTACCCGGCGCGCCCGGAAACCTGCGGCCACCTGCCGGCCCCTGCGATGCCCGCGGCGATCCCCGCGCTCGCAACGTCCAGCTCCGCCTTGGCGATGTCCGGGCGGTTCGTCAGGGCGTACGCCACGTACTCGTCGGGCGACGCCGTGCCGGCGAACACGAACTCCGGCGGATTCCCGCCTATGTCGCGCGACAGTATGTCGACGGCGTTGGTGCTGCCGTTTCCGGCGAGCGCGGCTTGCGTCGTGCGGGCCGTGCGCACCGACCTGCAGCCGAAGGCCAGCGCCGCCGCCGCGGCGGCCGACAGCGCGAGCCTGGCGAATCTCTTGTTTTCCATGTGCCCATTCTACCAGAAGCGGCCGCCTATCTCAAGCCAGAGTTCCGCCGGGGGCGCGCCCGGGCGCATCTGCGTTCCCGCCGGGTTTCGCGTGGCAGCCGCCATCTTGGCGGCGGTAGGACGGGCGGGCGCACAGCGTGACCGCTACGGCAACTCCACCACCACCTTGAAGAACCGCATCGCCGCCTTCTCCGCCGGCGACACCCCTTCGACCGACTTCCAATCACTCGCCAGTCTCTCTGCGTCCTTAACCGGCGGAAATGTCATTTAATGGTTTGAACGCCGTAGAGCGGGAAATTGCGATCCGCAGTAACAACGACAAAACCTCCGATGAGAGCAGATGCAATAATCATGCGGTCCGCAGGGTCTTTATGATATTCATGGAGTTCACCAGCCCGAAACATGACTTCATTTGTCAGGGGCAGTATCTTCAACTGATGCCGTTGGAGAATCCTGTCAAACCACTCTCGCGGAGGGAATTTCAATTGCAACTTGCCCTTGCGGCATTTATTGGACACCTCCCAAAGCGAAATCGGCGAGACATATACCATTTCGCTCTCCTCTATCATCTGACGCGCGTCAAGTGACAAAGCGGAATCGCCATTGCCGAGCCAGATCAGAGCACAGGTATCCAGAAGAATGGACATCATGCATCCTCCCAGTCCGAAGACTCGTCTTCAAAGAGATTTCCCTTCACTTCGCAGTAAAGATCAGGGTCGGGCTCTGTTGTACGGTAGATGCGTATAGGCGATATGCGGGCAACCGGAACGCCGTTACGGCGAACCGTCACAACGCCTTGTCCACCAGACACAAAGTCCAACACACTTGACAAGGATGTTTCCAAATCGTCGTATTCCATCACTTTGGGCATAACATACACTCCTTCCTAACATTCGCCGAACAGACTGCTGGAGCACTTCACAAATCATCCTGAACGATAAATCTCACCTCACCCCTTTAGTGGCAAGGCGAGGATAATTATAACCCATGGTGATGCCGAAAACAAGCGGGATCTTGCCCGAAGGGAAAAGTGCAATATGTAGTGGAACACCCCGGAAAGGCGTTCTGTCGGGGTGGAGACAGAGGTCGAAACGAGAGAAGGACCGGTTGAGGAAGACAAAGGAAAAGAAACGGAGAAACCACCCCAATGGAGGCCTCGCGGCGCTCGCCCCCTGCCGACGCAAATACTCAAACACTTATCATTATGAGACGCGAGACGTTAGACGCGAGACGGGAGGGCGGTTCGACCAATCACGCCTGTGCTATTTTAGCAACTAATTCATTCGTCCATACCACCGCTTCATCTACAGTGCGGCAAATGCCTGAAGCGTCACCGACCGTACCAAGAGCCGCTTCATATTTGGCATCCCAGCCAACGCCCTTCTTTATCTCTGGCGGCCACGCATGCTTTTGCCGGTAATCAAAAAGCCTGATGCACTTTGATTTTACATCCGCAAAATCAAGCCGGGATTGTCTGCCAATCAGCATAAGATCGATCCGGTCATGCGCCCGATTCGAACCCTCTTCGGAAAGCGCATGAAGCTTCTGGGCTATCTGATACGACAGCTTCATGACCCGAAGCGGGCGCGGGAAATCCATTTCCTCAAATACCGCCGCGAGTTCTTCGGGAAGGAATTCCTCGTATTCGCCGGCATCTCCTATTTCATTGTGGCCGATTCCAATTCGGACAGTCTGCCATGGACGCCCCATGTACTTGAGTTTTGCATCATACGGGCGCATTACATATTTGCCGGGAACGTCATCCGGTTTCGCCGGCTCAATCTCGACGAGGTCGGCCGTAAAACCATTCCACCCGGCGGCAAGTGCACGCTGAAGCCGGTCGACGTATTCGCCATGCTCCATGACACGTGCCGTATCGACATCGCGCGTATACCGCGTCAACCTGGATCCGTAGCGGAACATCAGCGAGCTTCCGCCTTTTATGACTCCGTCTGGAAGCATCTGTCCGACGACGACATTCGCCAGCTGACGGGACAAACGCACCGCATCGGTTCCCTCTGTTGCAGTGTTAATCGCGCGGATCAAGTTCGTACATGTATTCGGACGTTTCATACTTTGAACTCCTTTTTGATGCGCTCGTTGTCCGGCACGGAAAGCAGTCCCCTCCCGCGCGCCTCCGCAATCGCCTGATGCAACCGCTCAAGCATCAGACGCCCTCTGGCCTCTATCAACACCGATGCGAGGTTCTGGCAAGGGATGCCATTGAAGTCGTCCTTGTCCTCGTCCCCGCTTTTCTTCACCACTTCTATCCACTCCGGCAACGTGCGCCTCACACGCCTGGTCGTCGCGACACAAATGCGCAGCGGATTCACCAGCGCGAGATTGTGCATGGCGAGCACGCTATCGCCGCATATCCACGCACCCTTCCCGACGAGCGCAACCGCCTCGGCGTAATGGCAGTACTCGCTGTATGGATAATTCCGGAGCCGAAACACACCCCTGCCCGCTTTTTCAAGCCGTCCACTGTGAATCCACTCATGTACGTCCTTCAGGGCAACACCAATCTTCACCGCTTCGGCGGCGGTGACAATTCCATAGTTTTCTATGGCCAATTCGGATATTTCATCAAACTTGGACATGTCAATACTACCCCTTTTTAGGGTATAATTTGCCATCGCGAATAGTTCTACCACCCACAAACGGGGATTTCAAGCGGAAAAGTGCAATATGTAGTGGAACACCCCGGAAAGGCGTTCTGCCGGTGTGGAGACAGAGGTCGAAACGAGAGAAGGATCGATTGAGGAAGGCAAAGGAAAAGAAACGGAGAAACCACCCCAATGGAGGCCTCGCGGCGCCCGCCCCCTGCCGACGCAAATACTCAAACACTTGTCATTATGGGGCGTGAGACGTTAGACGCGGGACGGGAGCATGATTGCCTCCATCCTTCTACTTTATCACGAGCGACTGCATGAACACGCTGAGCCTGTCGAGCGATTCCAGAACGCCCTGGTCCGCCGTCACGTCCTTCACTGCGTCTTCTATCTGGTGCGGCTCTATCGTGTGGTTGCCGATCTTCGTGTAGACGTCCGCCATCCTGCCGTAATACTGGCGCGCTTCAGATATGCGAGTCAGTTCCGTCTCCTCCGCGGCGGTCCAGCCCGCGCCTTTCTTGATCTTGAGCGCCTGGAGGTCCTTCAGGCGCACGTCGATCGCGCGCAGGACTTTCGTGTTCAGGTCCTTCGCCGTGCCGCGGCACACTTCTACAACCCGCGCGAGACGCGGAAAGTCTTTCTGGTTCAGCATTTCGTGAGCCTTGAAGCGGGTGACGTCCATCGTCTGCTGCATGTCGGAAAGCGACATCTTGTCGAGGATTTCGCGCATCCCCGCGTCCGTGCCGGTTTTCGTGAGGATATCCCCGCAGCGGTATGCCTCGGCGTACTTCGAGGTCGTGAGGTTTATCCACGCCTTTTCGCCGTCGCCCACGCCGAAGGTGGCCTCTTTGTACGCTTCGTGGAGCTTCGGAGCGCCCTTGTCGCGCCAGTGGACAAGGTTTGTGCGCTTGCCTTTGTAGGTTATCGGCACGGTCTCGTACACGACTTTGCCGTTGGGCTTGACGACCTTCACCTTCTCCACGGCCATGCCGTAGTCGGCGTCCATGCCGACGGTCCCCTTCGACGAGACGTTGCGGAACTGCTTGATGTCGTGGTGGCTGAAGCCCTCCGCCGCCATCTTCTTGTGGAAGATGCCGACGGTCGTCTTGTACACCCGGCCGATGTCCTCGTTGAATCGCTCGGCGATCTTCCTGTAGGCGGGGTCGTTCTTCAGGATGATCTTGGCGTCCGGATGCTGGTTGACTACGGCGGCGGCCTTGACGACGGCTTCGCGCGCCTTCTGTATCTGCTCGTTCGTCATCGTCATTTCGTTGAGGGCATGAAGGTCGTTCACGCGCGCAACGTATTCGCTCAGGGCCTCGACGCCCTGCTTCTTGAACTTCAGGTACCCGGCGAGTTCCGCGTTCTCTCCCTTGGGAGCGGCTTTCGGCGAGAATAGCGACTTGAGCTTCGCATACCCGTCCTTGGCGCCCTTCTTGATGGCATCCTTCGCGTCGCGGTAGATGTTCTTGACGTCCTTCTGGAGGATTCCCGACTTGGCGATGAAGGGCATGCCGACATGGAAGGCGGCGGACCCGCCGATGTGCAGCGCGACGCCGCGCCAGCCGTCGGTCTTGTAGCCCTCGACGCCGCTGATTATGAAGTCCGCGACGCCGGAATAGCACCTGACGAACCCCTCCGCCGCGCCGTACACGCCCTTCTCGCAGAAGCCGTCCACCATGAAGTGCGCCATCATGAGGTTGTGCATCGTCGCGGCGGCGGCCGGCGTCGCAGCCCCCATGGAACCGATGCAGAGGAGCGCCGTGCAGCCGCCCTTCACGCACTTGGCGTTGTGGAGCCGCTGCTCCGCGTCGATGAGGTTCAGCTCCGCCTGCGCGGCCTGCTGCCCGGCGCGGCCTGAGTTGACCTTCGCTATCATCCTGCCGAACGCGCGCCATTCGTCGATGCTGTCTTCGTTCGCGGGCGGCAGCGTGCCGTACAGCTTCACCGCCTTCTCGTACGTCGAGAGCGCCTGGTCCTCGTCGCCGGACTTCGCCAGGCGCTCGGCGTCGCCGCGCATCTTCGCGTCTTCCTGCTCCGCGAGCCGCTGGACGGCGCGGCGCACGTTCGCGCGTACGTTCTTCGCCTCGCGGTCGCGCTCGACGTCGCGCTGGCAGCTCTCCAGAAGCTGCATGTGGCAGATGGCGTCGAACGCCGTCTTCGGCGGCTTGAACTCGCCCGTCTCCGCCGCCGCGATCATCGCGTCCTCGTACTGACAGCCCGATATGTCGCCGAGGCGCATGAACTCCAGCTGCGCATAGCGCTTGGACGCCTCGGAAATCTCCTCGTCGGCGACGATGGCGTCCCTCACGTACTTCCCGTGCGACGCGCTGTAGTGCCCTTCCAGCGTCTGCCGCCTCTGCACCGCCTCGTTGTACGCGGTGTCTTGGTTCCACGTCTTGCCGGTGGTTATGAGCTCGTACCACCACTCGTCGCGCTCCTTCTCGATCTTATGCGCCGCGTCGGCGATCTTCTTCGCCGTCCTGTTCACCTCGTCCGCGTCCTTCTGGATGATATCCTGGTGCTTCTGGATCGTCTCAAGCTCCTTCCGCATCTGCTCCTCGCGGCGCTTGATGTTCTCCTGCAGCCAGCGCTTGTTCTCCTCGTGGAGCGCGATGCGCTCGCCGAGGGCGACGGCCTCCTCCTCCTTCACCTTGAGATTCGCGACATACTCGTCGATCTGGCTGGAGACGGACGCGAACTCCTGCGCGTCCCACTCGTTGCGCATCGCGTCCGTGAAGCTCGCGACGGTCTCCTTCGCAATCCGCTCCGCCTCCTCCTCGGTGAGGATCATGCGCTTGTACTTGTAGCGAATGCCCATCGTCCCCATTCTTTCCAGCTCCTTGCCGCCCGCCATCGCCGACACGCAGAGCTCGACGCTCATCTCCGGAATCAAATGCGTCTTGAGGATTTCATTTTTCGTGTTGACGTCGTGCCAGGCGAGTTCCCCTTCGATTTCCGTCTTGCCTTGTTCGCCATTGCCGTAAGTCTTTTCAAAGCTCGTGCAGCCCGACCTTTCAACGTCTCCTGATTTCCCGTATTTGGCATAGCAGCCGACTTTCACTCCCTGCGTCATCACGCAGTGCTTCGTAGGCTGGACGGAACTCTCCGCCCAGAACGAAATCCTGAACTTGTTGTCCGTCGCGCGCACGACCGTCGTCGGCGGCATCCACCTCGTGTGCAGTTCCGCCGAGCCGGAATCGAGCTGCATCTTCTTACCCGACCTCTTCGAGATGAAGTACCTCTCCTCGATGCGCTTCACGTCATGGCGGAACATGGCGTTCTGCACGACGTTCTCGCTGTGCGACAGGATTTCCGGCGCGTCGTAGCCGAACTTGCGCACCAGCTTCGTTCCGCCGCCGACCTGCAACTGCTCCTCCATCGGCGGCGGCTCGATCTTGTCGCGCTGCTCCGCATACCAATCCCCCGCCTCGGCGCCGCAGAACGCCCTCGTGACGCCGTTCGTCAGCGGATTGACGCGCACGGACTTAGACGGCTCTATGCCGGTCAGGACGTAGTAGACGTCCTTCGCGAAAGGCATGTCCGCGACGGATTTCTTCTTGCCGACCTTCTCATCCATCTCCTCCTGGTATTCCTCGATCGTCTTCTTGAGCTCCTCGGACCTCAGCCTGCACATAGTATCCACGGCGATCTTGTCGTATTTGTTCGTGGCCGAAACGGGGTTGTACTTATGGAACTTCGCGACGGTTCCGAGAACCGTATCCTTCGTGTGCCCGTAGAGGTTGTCGCCCTCCATGCCTTCGATTCGCCTGTACAGAACGGTCTGCACCCATATGCCGCGGGCGGAACCGGCGGAGACGGTCTTCTCCGAAAGGAACTCGTTTCCGTCATCGTCCCGGAACGGCGTGTACGTCGTGCGGGAATCGTTAGAGAATCTGGAAAGCCCGCCGCCGGCGTCGTCGACCATGCTGACGGCGTTGATGCTGAGATTGTCGTCGTAGTCGTTGATGTAGACGACCGTAAGCCCGGTGCTTTCATACTTGTAGAGCGGCCTTATATAGAGCATCTTCTTCGGGGGCTTGACGATTTCCCAATCTCCGGCATCCTCCACGACCTTGCCTTTCGCGTCGAGGATTGCAGGCTTGCCCGCCAGCATCATTCCCTCCGCCTCGTACCAGCCTCCGATCTTCGTCTGGACGCCGAAATAGTCCCGCATCGTCTGCTCCGCGGCCTTGCGCCTTGCGAGGCGTCCGGCCTTGATCTTGGCGGGATCGGGCATTTCGCCCAGAGCCTCGAGCGCGGCAGCAAGCTCCTCCATGCGCGCTTTTAGCATCTTCACGCGTTCGGCGACGGTGAGCATTTCGCGCATCGCCTCGTAAGCCTGGATCCAATACCTGTTCAGGCGCAGGAGATTCGCCTCGGCCAGCGCCTCCTCGAACTCGTCGGACGCCTCCTCGGCCTCGGCCTTGCGCTTCACAAGCTCGGTGAGGATCGGCGACGCCTTCTTAAGCCATTCCGTCGTTTCCGGGCACGGGAAGTCGAGCGCGGCCTTCCATTTCTCGTCGAAGGCCTTCTCGTCTTCCTCGTCCATGTCGCCGATGAGAACGCGCAGCGTCTCCTTCACGTTCATAATCGCGGCGCGGCGTCCGGCGGCATTCAGCACCGCGTCCGGGATCGGGGTCTTCACCGGCTCCAGCGGCGGCACCGGGAGCGGCTTCAGCGGCGGAAGCTTGGCGAACGCCTCTTGGCACTCCTCGTCGGTCGGCGGCTCGTAGGGTGGCGTGGATTGCGGAGAGGACTGCGTGATTGCGGAACCGCGGGATTGCGGAGCAGGTGGGGGCGGGGGTGGGGGCGGGGGGGCTGCGGGGGCGGGGGATTTCGCGGCGGGCGCGGCGGACGTTGCGGCGGGCTTGCCGAGCTTTTCGGTCATTTCGCCCGCCCATTTGCGGGCCGCCTTGTCGCCGGCCTCTTCGGCGAGCAGTTCCATCACGGAAGCGAGGGCGACGGCCCTTGGATCGTCCGCGTGTTCTTCTATGAACGCCTTCAAGGCCGGAAGCTTCTCGGCGGCGGTCAGGCCGCCGTCCGTGGCGAACAGCGCCAAGGCGTCGTCGATTTCGTCCGCCCGCGCCTGCGGCGCCGGTGCGGAGGCCGTTGCGGCGGCGAACGCCAGGATCGCGGCCGCGTGCCGTGCGATAACGTTCATGTCACGCTCCTTTCATGCGTGCCGTCCGGCGGCGGTCTTCCGCCCCGGCGGTTCAGTCCGGGACGCTGGCGGAAGCCTTCGCCGCCTTGCGCGGCGCATCCAGCACCGCCATCGCCGCATCCGTCTCGTCGGTGTTTTTGGCGTCGAAAGCCCGGGCGCTTCTCTTCGATTCCTCGGGCGGGCCGTAATGCGCGGGGTTGAGCCGCTGCAGTTCCCTGCGGCACCATTCTCCGGTGGCGGGGCGGTCCGCGGAAACATCGAGGAGCGCCGCGACAAGCTCCCAGCATTCCGGGCGGGCCTCGACCATCTTCTTCAGGACGGTGTAGCGCACGCTTGCGGAAAGCCTGCTGCCGGGGCCGTAGAGCTTCAGCGCGGAATCGACCCCGTATCCGGGCGGGGGCGAGAACTCGACCTGCGCGAGGATTCCGCGCACCTCGTCGTCGAACCCGCGGCCTTCCGGCAGATACACCGACAGCGTGAACGCGGCGCCCTTGGACACAAGGACGCCCTCGTACGCCTTGCAGCCGCCGCAGTAGAACGCGAAGAAAGTCGATCCGCCAATGCCGGCGAAAACGGAAGGGCACTTTCCGCACGCCTTGCGGAGAAGTGTCACGACGTCCTTTCCGGCCACGTCCGGCGCCACGTCGGCCCCGCCCGCGGCGCCGTCCGGAGCCTTCTCGCGCGGCGTCTGGTTCCAGATCACCACGTAGCCGCCGCCCTTGAGCGGGATGGACGCCGCCTCCTTTCCCGGGACGGCCGCGCCGCCTGCCGCGCCGTCCTGCGGGGACAGGCTGTCGGGTATGCGCATCATGTACTTCTCGAACGCCGGCGCCGCCAGCGAAAGGGCGGCGGCCGCGGCCGCCGCAATCGTTTTCCTGATCATGGCCTCCCCCTTTCGTCCTTCAGCACCACCCTGCCGCCGTCGAGCCCGGCCGCCTCGGCGGGCTGTCCGTCGGTCCCGCCGCCTTCCGGCGGGTTGGCGACGGGCCACAGCTCGTCGCCGTTCCAGCGGAACATCGTCTTTCCGCCAATCACGCGCAGCGTCCCCTTCGCGCCCTTCAAGGCGGCGAGCGTTTCGTCGGGCGCGCCCCGCTGGACAAGACGGCGCACGGGCTGCCCGATCAAGCCGCGGAACAGCCAGTACCACGCGGCGCCGGAGACGAGGAACGCCCCGGTGAACACGAGGACGCTCCAGACCGGCGGCGCGCCGATGCGCCACGTGGCCCATCCCGCGACGGCGGCCACGCCGCACCACGAGCAGACGCCTTCCTCGTCCGTGAAGATGTCCGCCGTGAAAAGCGTCAGGGCCAGGGCGAGCAGCCACTCCGGCACGAGCCAGTTCATTTCGCCGCCTCGCCCGTAAGCACCGGCGGCAGGGCCGACAGCGGCAGGTACACCTTGGCCGAAGGATCGCCCGCCGCCTGCCTGTACGCGTCGAGCGTCTTCTGCGCGATGAGCACCTTCGCCGCGGCGTCGGCCCCCACCGCGTCCTTCAGCATCGCGAGGTACGCCTGTTCGCCTTCGGCCACGAGCTTGATGGCGGCGTTGGCGGCCTCGGCGCGGAGGATTGCGGCCTTTTTCGCCGCCTCGGCCTCCTGCACCGCGGCGAAAGCCTTCCCCTCGGCCTCGAGCCGTATCGCCTCGGCGCGGCGCGAAGCTTCAAGCTGCTGGAGCATCGCGCCCTGCGTGGCGTCGTCGGCCTTCAGCTCCTGCACCTCCACGCCTGTGAGGTTCACGCCCCAGCGGCGGGCGGTTTCCGAGACCACCGCGACCACGTTTTCCGAAATGCGCGAGCGCGATGCCAGCACGGTGTTCAGCTCGTTCTTTCCGATGAACGACCTGATTTCGCCCAGCACGGCCTCCTTGAGGGACTTGTGCAGCTCGTCGACCTCGTAGACCGCCTTCACAGGGTCGGTTATGCGCCAGCGGTAGACGCAGTCGACGATGAGTTTCACGTTGTCGTGGGTGAAGCATTCCCGCGACCCCGTGTCGCATATCTGCTCCATCAGCTCGATGAACACGCCGTCCTTGTTCGTCCGGTCCGCCCAGACGCGGCCGACATCCTTCAGTTTGTCCAGCCCTGGCAGGAAGAACCTGAGGCCGCTGTGCGCCACGCGCACCGGCTTGCCGAAGCGCTCCACGATGACGCAGTGTCCCTGGGGAATGACTTTCGAAAACATTTCACCGCTCCTTTTCTTTGGTTCCGTCCCGCCGCCCGTCGCGGAGCATCGGTTCCGCGACCGTACGGACGGATGATATTCTATCAGAAAGCGGGCGCTGGTTGGAAGCGGAAATTGAAATCGCCGGAGATTCCGCATCTGGGGAAGGACACGCCACATCGCGTCCGTCGGGGGTTGGTAAATCTCACGCAGAAAAGTGCAATATGCAGTGGAACACCCCGGAAAGGCGTTCTCCCGAGTTTGCCACTTTGTTGGTAGAATTCGGCGTAGCGCGCGATAAAAATCTTCAATAAAATCAATATTTCCCCTTGCATTGCTTCTGCGATTATGGTATAATTCAGCCGTAATCGCATAAATGGCATAAATAGGACAAACAATGCACATCGAGGCAGCGAACAACAACGGCACGAAGTACCTGAAACTGGCAAGGTGCCATCGCGGGACGAACTCAAAGGGCAAGCGGACTATCATCAAGGAGGTCATCCTAAACATCGGACCATTGTCGAAGTACGATGACGGCAAGCCCGGATACCTCGAACGGCTTCGCCAGTCGTTCAGGGCCGGTACGCCGCTGATTCCGGAACTCGCGCGGTATGTTGGCGGCCCGGATGACAACACCTACGTCATCAGATACCGCGACGGCGCCCCGGAGTGCGAAGGCGAGCCGAAACGGCTCGCGGCGTGCATCCTCGACCCGGTGTTCTTCGCGTTGGGACTCGACCAGTTCTTCGCGAGCGTCAAGCACGCCTCGAAGATACAGTACGACCTCCAGGGGATTGTGCGTCTGCTTGTTTACGGGAGAAT
>CADCBS010000060.1 GCA_902799715.1 uncultured bacterium
CCGGGGCAGCGCGCCGGCGCGCGGCGGCAGGCGCAGGCGCGGGCCGGCGCGCAGATTCCGGCGAGCCGAGATCCTCGATTGCGTCGTCGGGCGAGCGCACGAGGATCGCGCCCTCGCGGATGAGCCTGAGGCAGCCGGACGACATGGGCTGGTCGATCCGGCCCGGCACGGCCATGACGGTGCGGCCGAGGTCGGCCGCCATCGAAACGGTGATCTGGGTTCCGCTTTTCTGCGGGCACTCCGCGGCGATCACGCCGTGGGAAAGCGCGGCCACGATCCGGTTGCGCTGCGGAAAGGTCGAAACGTCGGGCCGCCTGCCGAACGGGTATTCGGACACCACGGCGCCGCCGGCGGCGACGATTTCGCGGCCGAGCGCCCTGTTCTCTTCGGGGAAAAACCTGTCGAGCGCGCCGCCGAGCACGCCCACGGTGCAGCCCTTCGCGGCGAGCGCACCGCGGTGCGCGGCGGCGTCGATCCCGGCCGCGAGGCCGGACACGATGCTCCATCCCGCCGCGGCCAGGGCGTAGGCGAAACGCTCCGCGGCGTCGCGTCCGTAGCCGGTGGCGCGCCGCGTGCCCACGATCGCCACGCCGGGACGGGAAAGCGCCTCCACGGAGCCCGCCACGGCAAGGCAGAGCGGCGGCGAGGCGAGGTCGCGCAACGCCTGCGGATAGGCGGGATCGGCGGGCGTCACGAGAGAGACCTTCGATTTCGCCGCTTTGGCGATTTCCCGCTCCCAGTCGACAGGCGAGCCGTCGAAGGCGATTTTCCTGTCCGCAGGGAACGCGCCGTAGGCTTCGGCCACGCTTCCGCCCGCGGCGGCGGCGAGCGCCGACACCTTCACGAATCCGACATCCTGCACGAGATTGAACGCGATATATGCTTCTCTTTCGGTCATTGCCGCCGCCTGGACGATTGCCGCCTGTCCGGTTACGATTTGCGATACTAAATTTGCGCTTGCCCTGCCGCAGCCATTATGATAGACTTCACGCCGTTTTTGGCCCCATCGTCTATCGGCTAGGACACGAGCTTTTCATGCTTGGTAGAGGAGTTCGACTCTCCTTGGGGCTGCCAACGGCGGCGGTTCGCCGCCGTTTTGCGTTGTTCCGCGCGGGGTTCCGCGCAGGCGCGACAGGTCCTTCTCCTTCAGCGTCCTGCGGCCAGCCTCGTTGCGAGACGCTCCGGAAGCCCGGCGCGGCGGTTGCGCTCCATTGCGGCCTCGACGTCGTATTCGATGCGCCTGAACGAAATCCTGCGTTCGGCGACGTCGTATATCACGTAGGAAGCGCGGGGATCGCCGTCGCGCGGCTGGCCCACGGAGCCGGTGTTTATGAACAGTTTCCTGCCGAACGAAGGCGTTATGTCGCCGGGTTCGGCGTGCAGGACGCCGTCGGGGGCCTTTTCGTAGACGATGGGGACGTGGGTGTGGCCGTGGAAGCAGATCTGGGTTTTCTGGTATGTCAGGCTGGATTCGGCGTCCAGGCTGTTGAACACGTAGCCCCAGTGGTCGGGCATGTCGAGCGTGGCGTGGACGAGGGTGAAGCCGCCCACGACGTCGGTGAGAGGAAGCCCGGCGAGCCATTCGATTTCGCCGGCGGTCAGCTGGCGGCGGGTCCATTCTATCACGTTGGCGGCGAGAGGCTGGAAGTCGTCCAGCGAGACGCGGCTCGACGAGACGTAGTGGTCGTGGTTGCCGCGCACGACGCGGCAGCCGAGGTCGCGGACGGTCTTTATGCACTCCGACGGCGCGGCGTTGTAGCCAACGATGTCGCCCACAGACAGGAAATCGGTAACGCTGTTGGACCTGGCGTCTTCGACGACCGTGTCCAGCGCGTCGATGTTGGCGTGTATGTCGCCGAGGATCGCGTATTTCTTGCCCATGGGCCTCCTTCGCGTCAGACCTTCAGCACTGCCGCGGCCAGCTGCAGGTCGTCTGCGGTGGTTATCTTGAAATTGGGGGCGTTCGATTCGACGATTTTGATCTGCACGCCATCCTCGCCGAGCATCTCCACGGCCTGGGCGTCGTCGGTGGCCTCGGCCTTGCGGTCGGCGGCGAGCGCCTTGTAGGCGCGCCTGAGGAGATTCGCGTTGAAAGCCTGGGGCGTCTGGACGGTCCAGAGCCTGGAGCGGTCCTCGGTGCGCGTGACGGTCGTGCCGCGGGCGGCGTACTTCACGGTGTCTATCATGCGGCGGCCGAGCACCGCGGCGCCGCAGCGCCTGGCGGCGGCGACGGTTTCGGAGATGGCCTCGGGCGTGACGCACGGGCGCGCGCCGTCGTGCACCACGGCGATCCGCGTGTCGATGTCGGCGGCTTCGAGCCCGGCGGCGGCGGAATCCTGGCGGCGCGTGCCGCCGGCGACTATCCTGGAAAGCTTGGAGATGCCGAACATCCTGGCGAGCGACTGCGCCGCCATCTTCTGCTCCTTCCGGACCACGAGCACGATGCTGTCGATGTCGGGGCAGCGTTCGAATGCGAGCAGGCTCCATGCGATCACGGGCTTGGACCCGATGTTCAGGAACGCCTTGTCCGTCCCCGCGCCCATGCGCTCGCTTTTCCCCGCCGCAAGCAATATTGCCGTTACCATGTCAGAATGTCTCCTTGAATCCATGCGCATCCGTGTGTTGCACAGACTGCGGACCATATTGTATCAACACGACGGTCCGGTGTCAATACAAGTATTGCCGCAGACGCCGCGATTCGGTATACTGCGCGCATGAACATCTCCAAAGTAGCAGAAACGCTCGAAGGAAGCGTGGTGGCCGGCGATTCCGCGTCCGGCCGCGAGGTCGGCGCCGTCGTCGCCTCCGACCTGATGAGCGACGTCCTGCTGGTGGACGCGGACGAGATGCTGCTGCTCTCGTCGCTGGCGTCCGACCAGGTGGTGCGCACCGCGCACGTCGTGGGCGCGATGGGCGTGGTGATACACGATTCCAAGCCCCTGCCGGCGTCCATGCTGGCCGTGTCCGAGCAGCTCGGGATACCGCTCGTGTCGTCGCCGCTCTCGAAGTACGAATCTTGCGTCCGCATCCACCAGGCGCTGGAGTCGGAAAAGAATGGATGAACGCCAGCGCCAGCCTGCGATACTGCCGCCGCCGCACCCGTCCGACGACGAGGTCATAGACCGCCACACGGCGATCCCGACCACGGTGGGCGGCGAGTCGCCGCTGGTGATCATGGAGCTCCTGCAGCGCATGAAGGTGCGCGACGTGATGCGCAAGGAGATCACCGTGCTGTCGCGCCGCGACACCATGAGCCGCGCGCAGGAGCTGATGCGCAAGAACCACATCTCCGGCATCCCCATAGCCGAGAACGGCCGCCTGTACGGAATCGTGTCGGTGGACGACATCATCCGCGCGCTGACGGGCGGATGGATCGACGACCTTTGCGCGAAGCACATGTCCACGCACCTGATCGTGCTCGAGGCGGACATGCCGATCGCATTCGCGCTGCGCTACTTCGAGAACTACAAGTACAACAGGTTCCCGGTGCTCGACAGGCACCACCAGCTCGTGGGGCTGATATCGCAGCGCGACGTGACGCGCGCGCTGCTGTACGAGCTCACGGTGGCGATCAACAGGCTCGAAAGCAAGGCCGCGCCCGACAACCCCGCGCCCGACGACCCGGCCGCGCTGTACGCCTGCCGCGAATACCCCGTGGTCCACAACGACCTGGAAAACGCCGGCAAGGCCGCAAACGACATCAAGCGCCTGCTGCGCGAGCACAAGTTCGACACCCGCCTCGCGCGCCGCATCGCCGTGGCCGCGTACGAGCTGGAGATAAACATCTGCATACACTCCTTCGGCGGTTCGCTCACGTTCATGATCGCCGACGGCAAGGCCACGGTCGTGGCCAAGGACACCGGCCCGGGCATCCCCGACATCGTGTGGGCGTGCCAGGACGGCACCTCCACCGCGAACGACTGGATACGCTCGCTTGGCTTCGGCGCGGGCATGGGGCTCGCCAACTCCAAGCGCGTGTCCGACCGGTTCGACATCGTCTCGGTGATGGGCAAGGGGACCACCGTGACGTGCCAGTTCAACCTGCCGGCCGGCACCGGCGCTGACACGGCGGCGCCACCCCCGGCGCGGCAGGGCGCCTGAAGGCGCAGGAGCGGAAGACGCCAATATGGAACTCGCCGAAATAGTGGAACTTGTGAAGGGAACCGCCGTCACGCCCCCGGACGTGGCGCCGCAGGTTTCGTGCGCGTATTCTTCGGACCTCCTTTCGGACGTCATGGGGCACGCGCCCGAGGATTCCGTGCTCATAACCATCCAGAACCACTTGAACACCATCGCCGTCTGCACCCTGGCCGGCATAAACGCGATCGTGCTGTGCCACAACCGCCCGGCGCCGGACGACATGGCCGCCGCAGCAGCGCGCGAGGGCGTGGCGATAGTCGTGTCGCCGCTCTCCCAGTACGCCGCGGCGCTCGCGCTTTCCTCGCTCCCGCCGGCATCCCGCTGACCACGCCCGCGATGACGATAGACTTCCACGTCCACTTCTTCCCCGACGCCATCGCGCCGCGCGCCATGGCGTCCATGACGGAAAAGCTCGGCGGCAGGGCGTTCCCCGTGGGCGACGGCACCGCCGCCGGCCTTCTCGCCGCGATGGACGCGGCCGGCGTGGACATCGGCGTCCTGTGCCCCGTGGCCACGCGCCCCGGACAGTTCGACACGCTCCTGCGCGTTTCGCTCGCGATACGCGACGGCGCGCTCGGCCCCGCGCTCGCCCGCCGCATAGTGCCGCTCGCCGGGATCCACCCCGCCGACCCTTCGGCCGAGGCCCGCCTGCGCGCAATCGCCGACGCCGGCCTCAAGGGCGTAAAACTGCACCCATACTACCAGGGCTTCACGCTCGACGACCCCTCGCTGCACCGCTTCTTCTGCGCCGTGCGCGACTGCGGGCTCGCGGTGCAGTGCCACTGCGGCGCGGACCTCGGATTCGTGGACGAGCCCGAGGCCCGCTGCTCGCCGAAGCGGATATGGAACCTGCTGAAGGCCGTCCCCGGCCTGCGCTTCTGCGCCGCCCACGCCGGCGGATGGTCGGAGGACAAAGAAGGGTTTTTCGACCGGCTGGCGTTCGACACGGACTGCCGCGCCGACACCGCGGTCCTCGAACAGGACGTCCCGAAGCCCGCCGCCCGCAGGGCGGTGCGCGCGTGGCCCGCGGAAAAGCTCCTTTTCGGCACCGATTTCCCGTGGGCGCCCTACGCGCCAGTAATGGACATGGTGCGCGAACTGCGCGCCCCCGGCGAACTCGAAGGCGTGTTCGGGGCGAACGCCGCCGCTTTCCTGGGCATCGACGTTCCGGAGGCGGCGGATTGAAAACACGCATGTACAGCTACCCGCTGCCCCGCGAACTCATCGCGCAGCACCCGTCCGAAAAACGCGGCGACGACCGCATGATGGTGCTGCACCGCAAGACGTGCGTGCTGGAGCACAAGCGCGTGTGCGACCTTCCAGACTACCTGACGGACCGCGACCTCGTGGTGGTGAACGACTCCAAGGTGTTCCCCGCGCGGCTCGTCGGCCGGTGGGCGGATTCGCCGGGCGCGGTGGAGCTCTTGATGGTGTCGCCCGCCACGGACGCCGATTCCCTGGACGCCGCGCGGAAGTCCGGCGGCGGATACGCCCTTTCGTGGTCGTGCATGGTCGGCAGCGGGCGCCCTTCGCGCGAGGGGCAGACCGCGGTCTTCGGGCCGGAGGGCGAACTGTCCGCCACGCTCGCGGAAAAGCTCGACGGCGGAATGTGGCGGTGCGACTTCCGCAGCCGCGAGCCGCTCGCCGCGCTTCTGGACCGCTTCGGCCGCACGCCAGTGCCGCCATACATACACCGCGACGGCACGGACGAGGAGGAGCGCCGCGACCGCCTGCGCTACCAGACGATCTACGCGCGCGAAACCGGCAGCGTCGCCGCGCCCACCGCCGGACTCCATTTCACGCAGGAGCTTTTCGACGCGCTCGACGCAAAGGGCGTGCGCCGCGCGGCCGTCACGCTGCACGTGGGCCCGGGGACTTTCCGCCCCGTGAAGGCGGAAGACATCGAAGACCACCGGATGGATTTCGAGCGCTTCTCCGTTCCGCCGGAGACTGCGGACGCCATAGCCGAAACGCGCGCCCGCGGCGGGCGCGTGCTGTGCGTGGGCTCCACCACGGTAAGGACGCTCGAATCGGTCGCCGCCGCGAACGGCGGCAAAGTCGTGGCCGGCAGCGGCGCGTCGGACATCTTCATCCGCCCGCCTTTCGATTTCGCGGTTACGGACATGATGCTCACGAACTTCCACCTGCCGCAGTCCACGCTGCTCATGATGGTTTCCGCCCTGGCCGGACGCGAACGCATACTGTCCGCGTACGCCCTTGCGGTGCGCGCCGGATACAGGTTCTTCTCCTACGGCGACTGCATGCTGATAGACTGACGGCGCAGGGCCGCCATCTTCGCCGCTAGGCGTATCGCCGCGCCCGTGGCGCCGAATCCAGCCTTGCCCCGCCACGCGATGTCGAAGGCCGTGCCGTGGCCGGGCGAGGTCCGCACGATCGGCAGCCCCAGCGTGACGTTCACGGCGCTGCCGAAGGCCGCCAGCTTGAACGGTATCAGCCCCTGGTCGTGGTACATCGCCACATACGCGTCGAACGGCGGCGCGGCCGACGGATCGCGGATCGCGGCCGCAAGGAACGAAAACGCGGCGTCCGGCACGAGCGGACCGTGCGCGTCGATCCCTTCTTCCCTGGCGCGCGCTACGGCGGGCCGTATCGTTTCGATCTCTTCGCGCCCGATAAGCCCGTTTTCGCCGGCGTGCGGGTTCAGGCCCAGCACGCCGATGCGCGGACTTCCGCCGCACATCGCCCCGAACGACGAATGGACGGTCCGCAGGACGTGCAGGATCCCGCCGGCGTCGAGCAGGGAAGGTACGCGCGCAAGCGGTTCGTGTATCGTGGCGAGCGCCAGCGCGAGCCCGCCGCAACGGCCGCCCGCCGCCACCGCGCCGGAATGGAACGCCATCACCGGCGGCGACTTCGCGCCGCAGACGGAGGCGAGAAGCTCGGTGTGCCCCGGAAACGGGCATCCGCCGAGCCGCGCCGATTCCTTGCACAGCGGCATCGTGACCAGCGCGTCCGCGCGGCCCGCCAAGACGTCCTGCGCGGCCGTGCGCACCTGCCTGGCCGCATACGCGCCGCAGCAGGCGGAAACGCGCCCGGGCTCGCACTCGCCCTCGAATTGATCGTCCACCAGCACGTGCCCGCCGCAGCGCTCCGGCGGCTCTTCGCCGGGGGAGATGCAAAGAACGCCGGGGAAGGGAATCCCCGACGCTCTCGACACGCGTTCGAGCAGTTTGCGTCCCGCCCTCACGCGCAACATGGCCTCCGCGGGGTCCGTCCGCGCCAGCGCCATGAGCGCCAGCTCGGGCCCGATCCCCGCAGGGTCGCCGGGCGACACCGCCAGTATTGCCGGACGGGTCGCGCCCATTGCGGTCATTCCACCGTGATGACGCTGTTCGTGGTGCCCTGGTCGTTCTGCACCCAGTCGGCGCATTCGGGGTCGGCGCACCATATCCCGTCGACGACGAACTTGTATTCGTAGCGGCCGGGGGCGAGTTTCACGGAGGCGGTGTACACGCCGTCGCCCTTCTTGTCGGCCATCTTCTTGCCGGAGGCGTCCCACTGGTTGAAGGTTCCCGCCAGATACACGGTCTTGCCGGGTTCGGCACGGACCGTGAACGTCACTTTCTTCTCGGCTGCGGCAGATGCCTTGGCGGCTCTTTTCGCGGGCTTCTGCGCGACAACCGTCTCGACTTTGGTCTTCTTGCTCTTGATCTTCATTTGTTGTTTTCTCCTGCCGTTCCGCAGACTTCCGAACCTCTCTGCGAAACAACGGGCGTGAAAGTATATCGGAATGCGCTTGAAAGTCAACCGCAAAAAAACGGATCGCGGAATCCGCGACGCGCCCGCGCTTTTCCTGTCTGCGTTTTTTGCTTTTTTTTGCTATAATCAGTGCGCGCCAACGGAAAGGTCTGATGCCGGACACGCAAAAATGACAATAGAAGAACACTACAATGCAATCGCGCCGCGCCTCACGAACTGGCTGACCGCCAGCGGGAGCCAGTACCAGGAGGCCTGCGACATAGTGCAGGACGTCTTCCTTAAACTGTGGAAAATGCGCGACGACCTGCAGGACAGCGCCTCGGCCGTGTCGGGGCTGGCGTTCACCATCGCGCGCAACCTGCGCAAGAACATGATCCGCGACAACAAGCGCATAGTCCTCGAAAGCCAGCTCGCCAGGGACGACGACGACAATGCGCCTGAAACGTCGCTGCAGGACCGCGCAGCGCTCGAAAACCACGCGGCCCCGGAGCAGGGGACGATGCCGTCGGACAACGACTACCTGCGCAGGCGGCTGAAGGAGGCTTTCGCGAAGCTTCCGCCCATCCTGTCCGAAGCCTACACGCTTTTCCAGATCGGCGAACTGTCGATACGCGAGATAGCCGCCCAGACCGGCGTTTCCGAAAACCTCGTGAAGGTGCGCATACACCGGGCGAAATGCAAACTCCAGGAAATTCTTTCCGATTTGCGTGTAACCTTCTGAAATCCCGCGTGTAGACCCGCCGAACGAAACGAGGATTTCGAACATGGACATTTCGATAAACAGAAACAGCATCGCGAACATGGCGCCCCAGGCGCCCGTCGATCAGACCGCCGCCGCCAAGGCAGGCGCGCAGCCGGCCGGAACCGCAGGGGTTTCGGTGACGAAAACCGCCGCCGCGCCCGAAGACGCGGCCGCAGCCGCGATATCCGAATCGTCGCTGACAAGGGACGATCCGCTCGGAAGGCTCGTGAGCGCGGCGTTCAACCTGCCCGCCCCGCCGATGCCGCTGTTCGAGTGACCGCGTCCCGCCGCGGCGGGACGCCTGTCACCTGCGCCGCCTTTTCCCGCTTCTGACGCGCTTTTCCGCCGCCGGAGGCTCTTCGCCGGGCGCCAGGGCCAGCCCGGCCGCGGCCAATGCGCACGCTACGGACACCGCAAGCGACGATCCGCCGCGCGACGCGAATGGCAGGGTCAGCCCGGTCATGGGCAGCGCCCCGGCCACGCCCCCGGCGTTCAAGACCACCTGCACCGCGACGAGAACGGCGAATCCGCCCGCCGCGAGGCGCGAACGCAAATCGCGCGCCCCCGCCGCGATCCAAAGCCCGGCCCACGCGAACACCGCATACACGGCCAGGAGCGCAAGGCATCCCGCAAGCCCCCATTCGCCCGCGACCACCGCGTAGACGAAATCGCTGGACGCCACAGGTATGCACGCCGCCGCCCCGCCATCCCCGAATTCCGCGCCGAACACGCCGCCCGCCACCATCACTTCGCGCGCCTTCAACAACTGCCACCCCGCGCCGGTGGCGTCGCCGAAGGGGTCCGTCCACGCCTTTATGCGCCGCGCGACGTGCGCCGGCGGGAACATCCAGAGGAGCAGTCCGCCCGCCGCCCCCGCGGCCGCGGACAGCGCCCCCGCGGCCGCGGAATCGAGAAACACAATCCCCATCGCTGCAAGGCCGAGGACGGCCATCAGCCCGAAATCGTTCAACACCGCCGCCGACGCGGCGAAGACGGCGAGCCCGCCGGCGAACTGCAGCCGCGCCTTTGCGGGGGAGGGGCTTTCGCGGATCCGCGCGGCCATCTCCGCCGCGAAGAACACGAGCAGCGGCTTCACCGCCTCCATCGGGTTTACGCCGCCGGGCAGGAACACGCCGCCGCGGTAGCTCCTGCCGAAAACCTTCATCGCCGCCGCCGCGGCCGCGGCGAGAAACGGGAAAAACGGCGCGAAGCGCGAAAGGCACCGCGCCCCCTTGCTGCGGAAGAGGAAAAACGCCGCCGCGCCTGCGGCGAGGCCGGCCGCCAAAGGCGCGAGCACGGTGCCGGGCACCGCGCCCCAGCCGGACGCCGTCCCTTGTATCAGTATCCCGGCCGCCACTGCGGCGGCGAAGGCGGCGGCGTACGTCTTCACGGCTCGTCCTCCGTCCCGCGCGGCTCCCGCCCGAAATATCCCAGGCGTTCCGCCTTCAGCAGCAGTTCGCGCGCCACGGGCATGGCGGTCTTCGCGCCGAAGCCGCCGTTCTCCACTAGGACGGTGACGACTATCGCGGGGTCGTCGCAGGGCGCGAAGCATGTGAACCAGGCGTGGTCTTCGCCGGATCCGGTCTGGGCCGTGCCGGTCTTGGCGCAGACCGGCGTCCCGGGGATGTCGCACCCGCGCGCCGTTCCGCCGGCGGCCGCGGCGCGCATCATCTTCCGCACCTTTTCCGCCGTGGCGGGCTTGAAGGCGCGGGCGAGGACGCGCGGCGGCGCTTCGGCGTCTATCGTCGGCGCGGGTACCGCGCCGTCGCACGCGACGGCCGCCGTGAGCAGCGCCACGCATAGAGGGGTGAGTTGCAGCCGGCCCTGGCCTATCGCCGCCGCCGCTAGCTCCGCGTCGCCGTGCGGGCGCGGGATGCCGGCGCCGCGCGCCTGCAGGCTTTCGCCGCCGCGCTCCATCAGGGAGAATCCGCCGCGCAGGCGCATGGCTTCCGCCGCGGCGTCGAAGGCGTCCGCGCCGAGCGCGCATCCGAGTTTCGCGAAATACACGTTGGAGGAATGCGCGAAGGCCTTTTCCATTCCGATGCGCCCGAACCCTTTCCACACCGCGCCGCGCCTGCGCCACGCGGCGGCTTCGGAGTCGCGCACCGGCGGGGAGCCTGGTTCCGGCGAAAAGCCGCCGGCGGGGCAGTCGTACACGGGGTCGAGCCCCCTGTCTATCGCGGCGGCCGCAGTGAATATCTTGAACACGGAGCCGGGAGGGTACAGGCCGTCGAAGGCGCGGTTCACGAAACACCCGTCCGCCACCTGCCTCGCGTCCGGCCTGCCGCACGGATCCCATCCCGGCGAAGACGCCGCGGCCAGTATGCGGCCGGACCGCGGCTCGATCGCCACCACGGCGCCGCGCCGCCCTTCGAGAAGGGCGTAGGCCGCGCGCTGGAGGGACGAATCGAGCGACAGCCTTACGGAGCCGCCGGAGGACGGGTCGCCGGGGGAGGGGCGCGACAGGACGGAATCGAGCACGCGCTCGCACCCGGTAGGGTTGCGCCCGAACACGCCGACGGGATGTACGCCTGCCTCGCCGAGGGGGCAGGAGCGCGCCCAGCGTTCGCCGGGCACCGCCGCCGACAGCGTGGCGCCGTTGCAGTCGAGTATCGGGCCGCGCTCCACGAGCCGCTCGCCCGCCGCGCCGGCGCGGCCGTGCCGGCGGATGAAATCTATCATGCGCATGTCGTCGGCGCCGGAGAACACCGCCGCCGTGTGCACGGAGAATATCCACGCGAACGCCGCCGTCGCCAGGGCGGCCAGTATCGCCGCGCGCGCCTTCATGGCCTGTGCGGACGGTACACGAGCACGGGGACGGCCGATTCCACCGTGAAGCCGCCTTCTCCGCATACTTCGTTGGACAGCCCCGCGTGCAGCTGCGCCATGCAGGCGTCCTGCAACGGCCAGCGCAGCCCGGTCGACGAAGGCGCGGCGCCTGGCAAGAACGCGAACACCGACACCGTGTCGCCGGGGGCGGCGTCGAACGTCCGGCGGCCGGAAACGGCGTCGAACCTGCCGGCGGCCGTGACCATCGACACGCCGGGGTCCCGCACGGCGTGCCAGGCCACCACGGACACGTTCGCTATGAAATGGTCGTCGCGCCCGCCGCCGGCGCCCAGCACGCACACTCCGCGCGCGCCGCGCTCGAACGCGGCGTCGAGCGCCTTTGCAAGATCGTTGCGGCTCTGGTCGGGCGCGGGCACGAACCGCGGCCCCATCCTCGCGGCCGCGTCCGGCGGAATCGAATCGCCGTCGCCCACGGCGAGATCCGGGACGCGCCCCGCGGCGAGCAGCTTGGCGGCCGCGCCGTCGCAGCACACCACGGCGCCGGCGGAATCGAGCGCCGCGCGCGCCGGACCGGATGACGGGAAATCGCCGTCGGCGAGCACGGCGACGGACAGCCCGGCGAAGACGCCGGACGCAGGGCGGTCAGTCTCCGCCATCGGCCCCCTCCGGAAAAATCCCGGAAAGCGCCTGCTCGGCGGGCGTGGCCATCCGCTTGGACGCATTGCACTCGCGGCACGCCGGCACGCAGTTGCCGCGCGTGGAGCGTCCGCCGCGCGCCACCGGCACCACGTGGTCGAGCGTGAGCGCCGCGGCGCCGACTTTCCTTCCGCAGTAGTGGCACGTTCCGGCGGCGATGCGCGACTTCCACCACGCCGTCTTGCGCAGTTCGCGCGCCTTGGCGCGCTCGCGCGCGACGTGCGCCGGATCCGCGCACACCGGAACCCACTGCGCGGCGGCCGCGGAGAAATCGATTCCGCCGCCGCTCACCTGTATTCCACCTTGGCCTTTTCGCGCAGCTCGGCCACGAAAGCGTCGACCGCGCGCCCGCGCGCCTCGTGGCGCAGAAGGTCGCGTATCTCGCCCTGCACCTCGTGCAGCGGGCGGGAAGCCCCCGGACGTTCGTCTTCCTTGAAGATCAGATGGTAGCCGAATTCCGTCTCGACCACGCCGGACACTTCGCCTTTCTTCATGGAGAACACGGCGTCGTCGAAGGGCTTCACCATCATCCCGCGCCCGAACCAGCCGAGCGATCCGCCCTCCTTGGACGAAGGGCAGTCGGAATGCGCACGCGCCTCCTCCTTGAAATCCGCCCCCGCGAGCAGGCGCGCGCGTATGGCCTCTATCTCGTCGAGGGCTTCGCGCTTCGACGCTTCGGAATTCTTGTCTGCGGGCGACACCAGGATGTGGCGCGCGTACACCTGCGGCGGGCTGACGAATTCCCCGAGATGCGCGCGGTAGTACGCTTCGATGTCGCTTTCCGACGGCTCCGGCACGTGCGCCACGGCCTGCTTCACCAGGATGTCCACGCGGCATTCCTTGCGCAGCCCTTCGCGGAACGCCTCCTCTGTCACCTTCTTGGCGGCGAGGGCGTCGCGCAGGGCCTTTTCGCCGCCTATCTGGCGCGCGGTTTCGGCGAAGCGCCTGTCCACGTCCGCGTCTGGCACTTTTATGTCGAGCTCTTCCGAACGGTCGAGCAGCAGCTTAGCGCCGATGGCCTGCTCCTGCGCGCGCTCGACGAGCTTTTCGAGATTCGCCGTTATCGTCTCTTTGGACATCCCGTGCGAAACGTAGAATTTCAGCAGGCGGTCCAGCTCGAACTGCACCGCTTCGCGCGTTATCGGTTTTCCGTTCACGTAGGCGTTCTTCATGTCGTCCCTTCTATCGTTCAAAAGGCCGTGTTGTTCAGGTCGGCGGCGGTGTTCCCGGCTCCGTGCGCGCCGTCCGATCCGGTTTTCGGGATCGTGGCGTGGCCGCGGCCCCAGCGCAGCTTGTAGTGTTTCGAGCCTTCGACCACCTTGAAGCCGATCTTCTCGAATTCCGCAAGGGATTGCCGCCCCGGGCTGCCGCCGGCGCGCTTGACTGCGAGCGCGGTCCTCTCGCGCAGTCCCGCCAGGCGCCCGTCGTCCGGGTTCGCGGCGAGCACCGCCTCGAGGATTTCCGCGCGCCTGAGCCTGCCGCCGGCCACTGCGGCGTCGAGCGCACCGGCGAGCGCCTCGCGCACGTGGCAGTATACTTCCCCCGGAAAGATTTCCCGCACGGCGTCCGCGCCGATTGCGCGCAGCAGCGCCTGCACCGGCATGCGGCTGGCCCTTTCGAGCTCGCGCTCGAGGAAATCCGCGCGGAAGCGCAGCGCGGCCGTCTCTTCGCCGGACTCGATGCGCTCCTTCGCGGCCGCGAGTCCGGCTTCGAGCTCTCCGGCGCGCTTCTCCGCCGCGGCGAGCCTGTCCGCGAGGCTTGCATTCTCCGCGCGCAGCGATTCCGCCGCGGCGCGCGCGGCGGCGGCGTCCCGCGCCGACTCCTCCGCGCGCTTCGCCGAGGC
>CADCBS010000061.1 GCA_902799715.1 uncultured bacterium
CGAGCGCGTCCGCGAGGTCGCGCCGCAGCGCGTTCAGCGCGGCGGGGGGCGCGAAAAGCCCGGACGGGTCCGACACTTCCACCGAGCGCGCGCTCCATGCGGTTCCGCCGAGTTTCGAAAAAGCCCTGCGCACGGCGTCCGCCGTTTTCGAAGGGTCGTGCGCGGGCAGGCCCTGCGACGGGCGCGACACGGATGCGCCGTACGCGGCGCACGCAGCGCGGATGGAATCTTCCCTTATTTCAACCGAGATGTCCACAGGAACGCCGGCGTCGACCGACGACGGCCTGAACGGCGGCACGGGGAAAGCCCTTTTCACTGCGTTCGACGACGAGCAGTAGACCGCGGCGCCCTCGGCCAGGGGGAAGTCCGCGCCTTTCGGAAGTTCGCGCAGGCGTTCGTCTGGAAGAAGTATCTCCACATCCGTCCCTGCGGGCGCGGAGACCGTCTGGCGGCGGGAAATCGCGGTGCGTATGGCGGACACGGCGAGGCCGAACGGGCGCGAGGCGGCGCCGGGGCGGACGAACTGCAGCCCGTCGTGGAGCTCGATCGCGCGCAGGGTCTTGAAGCGCAGCCACGAGCGCCCTTCGCGGTCCTTCGCGATGCGCTTCAGCGTTCCGGCGCGGGCGCCGAGATGGCCCAGCGATTCGCCGTCGAGGATGTCGCGCGGATCCTGCCGCGGTCCGTCGATGTAGAGAGTGGTGGTGCGGCGCGAGAAGACCGTCTCCAGGTCCTCGCGTGTCGGGCCGCCCGGCGTGCGGTCGATCGCGTGGCGGTAGCGTGCGGTGGCGGACGCGACGTAAAGCGGGGACTTCATGCGGCCTTCGATTTTCAGGGACGCAACGCCGGCGGCGGCCAGCGCGCCTACGTGCGCGTCCAGGCGCAGGTCGCGCATCGAGAACGGAAGCGAGGGACGCCCGTCCGCGCCGCGGCACTGCATCCTGCAGCAGTACGCGCAGCGTCCGCAGTTGCCGGAGCGTCCGTGCTCCATGGCGGAGAAAAGGCACAGGCCGGAGATGGAATAGCAAAGCGCGCCGTGGGCGAAGACCTCTATTTCGACGCCCGTGCGGCAGGCGGCGGCGATTTCCGCGAGCGTGAGTTCGCGCGCCGTGACGACGCGCGAGAATCCGAGCCGGCGCATCGTCTCCACGCCGGCGGGGCTGTGGACCGCGAGCTGGGTGGAGGCGTGGAGGACGAGCCGCGGGAAAGATTCGCGCGCCATGCGCGCAAGGCCGAGGTCCTGCACGATCACGGCGTCCGGCGGGAATTCGTCGAGCGCGGCCAGGGTTTCCGCGGCGCGCGGCATGTCCGCCCCGGCGATCACGGTGTTCATGGCCACGTACACCTTGCGTCCGCCCGGGGAGCGCGGGGACGCGGGCGGGAGCGAGCGCGCGTGCGCCAGCAGCAGGCGCAGCTTTCCGAGGGTGAAATTGTCGGCCTCGGCGCGCGCGGAAAAGCAGTCGAGGCCCAGATACACGGCATCGGCGCCGGCGGCGAACGCCGAAAGAGCGCAGTCGAAGTTCCCGGCCGGGGCGAGCAGCTCCGGCGCGGTTCCTGTCGCCGCGTCAGGCATTGCGGAGCTTTTTCAGGAACGCTTCGGCAGTGGCGATGGCGTCGGTCATGGACTTGTCCATGTCCAGATACCTGTAGCCGCCCAGGCGCCCGCCGACTGTCACGTCCGGGAATTCGCGCGCGGCGGCGGCGCGGTATTCTCCGAGAAGGGCGGCCGAAGCGGCGTCGTTCACCGGGTAGTACGGCTCGTCGCCGGGCTTCCAAGTGGCGGGGTATTCGCGGCAGATCGTGGTGCACGGGCGCGCCATGGTTTCGGCGTCCTCCGGGTGGAAGTGCTTGAACTCGTGTATGCGCGTGTAGGGCACGTCGGCGTCCACGTAGTTCACCACGCTCGTGCCCTGCCAGTCGGCCACGGGCGCGTTTTCCAGCTCGAAACGCAGGGTCCGCCACGGCAGGGGGCCGAAGCGCCATCCCAGCAGCTCGTCCACCGGGCCGGAGTAGAACACGTGCTTCCCGGCGGGGAGCTTCGGGCGCTCCTTCAGGAAGTCCACGCCGGTGCGCAAGTCGATGTTCGGGTGCGAAAGCATCTCGTCGAAAAGGGCATTGTACCCCCAGCGCGGGATGCCCTGCAGGACGTCGGAGAAGTAGTTGACGTCATAGCTGGCGCGGACGGGCAGGCGGCGGATGATCGAGGCGTCGAGCTCCTTGGGGTCGCGTCCCCACTGCTTGGCCGTGTAGTTCTTTATGAAAGCCTCGTAGATGCGGCGGCCGACGAACGAGACGGCCTGCTCCTCGAAGTTGCGCGGGGTTCCCGGCAGGCCGGCGGACGCGGTCTCGGCCGCGATGAACGCCGGCACTTCGGCGGGCGCGAGCTCTTTGCCGAAGAAAGCGTTTACGAGCGCCAGCCCCAGCGGCATGAAATAGGTCCTGCCGGCGTGGCGGGCGAGCACTTTGTGCTGGTAGCCGTTGAACGCAGTGAACCTGTTCACGAACGCCCAGGTTTTTGGGTCGGACGTGTGGAAGATGTGCGAACCGTATACGTGCACCTCGGCGCCGGACTCCGGATCGCGGCGGCAGCGGCAGTTGCCGCCCGGCGCGGAGCGCCGCTCCAGCACGAGCACCCGCAGCCCGGCGTCCGCCAGGGTCCTCGCCACGGTACATCCCCATACTCCGGCGCCGGCTACGATGGCGTCTGTTTCCGAGACCTGCGTCATTTTCGCGCTCCTTGCAGCAGGGGATCCGCCAGGATGCCCGCGAGCTGCTTTTCTATCACCGCCATCGAAAGCTCGGCGTCGAAGAACGCGCGCGCCTCGGCGTCGATCTCCGGCAGGTCGGCGCGCGCGTCGCGGAATTCCAGCACCGCGCGCAGAATCGCCTGCGGGTCGCCCGGCGGAATGAATTTGATCGCCCGGCACGAAGCCGCCGACGGCGGGTAGCCCGTGCAGAACTCGTTTATCACGGGGCGGGAGCAGGCCATGGCCTCGTAGACCTTGTTGCCTATCACGCGCGACGCCTTCTGCGTCGTTCCGAATACGCCGAACACCACGTCGTGGGCGGCTATGACCGAAGGCACCTGCGGGTAGGGCACTTTTTCGAGGAACCGGACGTTCTTAAGCCCGGCGGCCTTGGCCTCGGTGGCGGCCTTGTACGCGCCCCATCCGAGGAAATTCCATTCTATCGCCTGGTCCTGCGCGGCCGCGGCGGCCTGCACGATGTATTCCGTGCCGTGCAAAGGAAGGTATGCGCCGTGGTACAGGACCTTGAACGGCTCGCCGGGCGCGGGGACGCGCGGCGGCATGGGCGTGAACACCTTCTCGTCGGTCCCCGTGTACAGCACGCGCAGGCGTTCGCGCGGGACCTGGAGCGTCCCGGCGAAGAAGTCCGCATGGCACGACGTATCGCACGTCACGATGTCGGGCGCGGCCATCATCGCGCGTTCGGCGGCGAGCAGGCGGCGGGCGCGGCGCTCGCCCTCCTTCCACTTGCGCTGTTCGAGGACCTTCTTGTCCCACGCGGAGATCATCGGGTCGAACACCACTGGGATTCCGCGCCTGTGCGCCCAGCGGCAGGCGGCCATGATGTCGCGCTGCCTGCACACGGGAACCCAGACCAGATCGGGCCTGCGGGCCGGCGGCCTGAAGAACGCCTCGACGTCGCCGAAGCGCGGCCATATCTTCACGAAGAAGAAATCGACGTTCCACCCCATGCGCCGGAAAAGCGATATGTACACGCGGTTGCGCGAGTATCCGGGGTCGAAGCGCCCCCACCACAAAACCGTTTTTGCCTGATCCATGGACAGCCGGGGTAGGAATTGGAATTAATTAAATTGAAATAGAAAAACGCGCGCCGGCGGCTGAAGCCGGCGGCGCGCCGCCGCGTCACTTTGCGGGCGTGGGAGCCTTGGGAGCCGCAGGTGCCTTGGGGGCGGCCGGAGCCGCAGGCGCCTTAGGAGCCGCGGGGGCCTTCACTTCGGGCGCCTTGGGGGCGGCCGGAGCCGCAGGAGCCTTGACCTCAGGCGCCTTGGGGGCTTCAGGGGCCTTGACCTCGGGAGCCTTGGGGGCTTCGGGCGCCTTGCATTCGCAACCCTTGGCGTCCTTCTTGCAGGTGCATTCCTTGGCGTCCTTCTTGCAGGTGCACGCCTGGTCGGCCTTGCCGCAGTCGCACTGCTTGCCGTCCTTCTTGCAGACGCATTCCTTGCCGTCCTTGCATCCGCAGTTCTTGTCCTTGCACTTGCCCTTGTCGCAGCAGCCTGCCGCGGCGATGGCGGCGATGGCCGCCAGCACTATCATCTTCTTCATTTCGGTATCGTCCTTGTTGGAGTCGTCCGGCGAAATTGCCGGAGCGGCCTCAAGTGTACCAAAACGCCGGGGATTTTGCGAAAAGCGAAATGCGTATCCGCGCATAGGCGCACGGCCATCCGCGAATACCGCCCCCCCCCCCCTCAAAAAAACCGAAGTGAGATTACGGTGCGGATGAAATTGATCGGCCGCTGGGGAATTGGCCGTGTAGTAATAAGTAATATGTCGAACGTCTGTGCTGGGCATATTGGAATTGGAACTGGATATTGGCAACATTTTCACACTGGCAACATTCTGTTCGAGCGCTCTCCGCTCGAAATGAGATTACGGTTCGTATGAAATCTTGTTTGTGGACAGCGCGGCAATTTGGCGCAGGGCGCAGTAAGGTTACGGTGTGGATGAATTAGGTTGGTCGTGTAGAAGAGTAGAACATCTGCGTGCCATGCCAGCCATGTGGATATTGGAACTGGATACAGGATATTTGCACATTTTCGGGCGATTTCCGCGTTTGGCGTTTTGGGGCTTGCATTGCGAATCCCTTTGTTGTATACTTCACGAGTTTTCACGCCCTTCCTGTCTACCCGAAAGGCGGGCTGGAGGGGCCGTGGAAGCGCGTTTGCGAACGCGGAGTGCGCCAAGATAGCTCAGTAGGTAGAGCACTTCCTTGGTAAGGAAGAGGTCGACGGTCCGATTCCGTTTCTTGGCTCCATTTCCGCGGTCCGGACAAGAGAAACCTCACTCACAGGAGCAAACAGAAATGGCAAGAGAGCAATTCGTCCGCGGCGACAAGCCGCACGTGAACGTCGGCACCATCGGCCACGTCGACCACGGCAAGACAACCCTTACGGCCGCGATAACGCACGTGCAGTCCCTGAAGGGCCTGTGCGACGAAGTGAAATACGACCAGGTCGCGAAGGCCTCCGAATCCGCCGGCCGCCGCGACGCCACCAAGATCCTCACGATCGCGTCCTCGCACGTGGAATACTCCACGGAGAACAGGCACTACGCGCATGTCGACTGCCCGGGACACGCCGACTACGTGAAGAACATGATCACCGGCGCCGCGCAGATGGACGGCGCGATCCTCGTGGTTTCGGCCGTGGACGGCCCGATGCCGCAGACGCGCGAGCACGTGCTTCTGGCCCGCCAGGTCGGCGTGCCGAAGATCGTGGTGTTCCTGAACAAGTGCGATCTGGTGGAAGACAAGGAACTTCTCGACCTCGTCGAGATGGAAATCCGCGAACTCCTTTCCAAGTACGAATACGACGGCGACAACGCGCCCGTGATCCGCGGCGCGGCGTATCCCGCCACGCAGGCGGCTTCGGCCGACGATCCGGCGTGCGCTTGCATCACCGAGCTGATGCAGGCTCTCGACACGTACATCCCCGAGCCCGTCCGCGAGCTCGACAAGCCCTTCCTGATGCCTATCGAAGACATCTTCTCGATCGAAGGCCGCGGCACCGTGGTGACCGGCCGTGTCGAGCGCGGCATCGTCAAGGTCGGCGACGAAGTCGAACTCGTGGGCATCCGTCCCACGGCGAAGACGGCCGTCACCGGCGTCGAAATGTTCCGCAAGACCCTCGACCAGGGCCAGGCGGGCGACAACGTGGGCTGCCTGCTTCGCGGCACGAAGAAGGAAGACGTGGAGCGCGGCCAGGTGCTGGCGAAGCCCGGCTCCATCACGCCGCACACGGAATTCAACGGCCAGGTCTACGTCCTGACGAAGGAAGAAGGCGGCCGCCACACGGCGTTCTTCAAGGGCTACCGTCCGCAGTTCTACATCCGCACGACCGACGTGACGGGCGACATTGAGCTGCCCGAAGGCGTTGAAATGGTCATGCCCGGCGACAACGTCAACATCGACGTCAAGCTGATCGCGCCCGTGGCGCTGGAAGAGAAGATGCGCTTCGCAATCCGCGAAGGCGGCCGCACGGTCGGCGCCGGCACGGTTTCGAAGATCATCAAGTGATCCGGCGGTCCGGATTCCTGTGAGTCCGGAGTTCCGCGCGCGCCGTCCCGGATCGGGCGGCGCGCGCCGGAAGCCGGTTTCTGGAAGAAAGCGAAGGTGTTGCGATGCCACGCGAACTGGCGATACTGGCCTGCACGGAGTGCAAGCGCAGGAACTACACTACAACGCGCAACAAGCGCACGATGACGGAGCGTGTCGAAAAGGTGAAATACTGCCCCTTCGACAAGAAGCACACCGTCCACAAAGAAGTCAAGTAACAGACATTTTAGGGCAGTAGCACAACGGTCAGTGCGGCGGTCTCCAAAACCGTTGATGGGGGTTCGATTCCCTCCTGCCCTGCCATCGGCTCGGGACGACAGATGAAGAACTTTTTCTCCAAGTTGGGAGCGTATCTCTCCGCGGTGGGCGAAGAGGCCAAGAAGGTATCGTGGCCGGACCGCCGCGAACTGCTCGATTCTTCGGTCGTGGTGATTGTGTTCATCGTCATACTGTCGGTGACGACGCTCGTGTACGACACGGGCATACGCAAGTTCATCGACGTGACAGTTCCGTCCTCCTCCGGCCAGGCCCAGCAGCAGGTCCAGCAATGAAAAAAGAGTGGTTCGTGCTCCACACGCTGACCGGGCAGGAAGGCAAGGTGGAGAAATCCATCAACGTGCGCAAGCGGCAGGAGTCGATGGAAGACTATGTCGGGCGTTGCGTGCTGCCGATGCAGGAGGTCGTGGTAAAGAAAGAGGGCCAGAAGCCGCGCAAGGTGCAGAGGAAGAAATTCCCGAGCTACGTGGCGGTGGAGCTGGCGCTGTACCGCGAGGCGGAAGGCGATGGGGGCGCGAGGCGCGAGATAGTGCCCCGCACGTGGCAGTTCATACGCGCCACGCCGGGCCTGCTGGGCTTTCTGGGCGGAGACCGCCCGGTGCCGCTGCGGCAGGACGAAGTCGACAGCATGCTGGGCGAGAGTTCCGGGCAGACGAAGCCGGAGCGCCCGAAGGTCGACGTGAATTTCGAAGTCAACAACATGGTGAAGATCAACGACGGTCCGTTCATGGGCTTGACGGGCGTCGTGGCAATGGTGGATCCCGGCCGGGACAAGCTCAAGGTTGAAGTTTCGATCTTCAACCGCAAAGTCCAGGTCGACGTCGAATACTGGCAGGTGGAGCTGGTCCGTCCCGGCGAAGAGCCGGCGGCCGCGCCGTCCGAGTCCAGGTAGCGGCGCGGATGCGCTTCCGTCTGCACCGGCAGGGATACCGGGAGGGAGCGCGGAAAGAGGCGAAAATGGCCAAGAAGGTAAAAGGAGTCATCAAGCTCCAGATTCCGGCCGGCGCGGCGAATCCCGCACCTCCGGTCGGTCCCGCCCTCGGTACCCAGGGCGTGAACATAATGGCGTTCTGCAAAGAGTTCAACGCCAAGACGGCGAAGCAGGCGGGTCTTGTGATCCCCGTGATCATCACGGTGTACCAGGACAGGAGCTTCTCGCTGGAATTCAAGTCCCCGCCCGCGGCGACCCTGCTGAAGAAGGAAGCGGGCCTCGCGAAAGGCTCGGCGGTCCCCAACAAGAACAAAGTGGGCAAGGTCACGAAAGAGCAGCTCCGCAAGATCGTGGAGATCAAGAAGGCCGACCTGAACACTTCGGACGTCGAAGCCGCCATGCGCATGATCGCCGGAACCGCGCGCAACATGGGCATAGAAGTGGTGGACTGAAAGGAGCAGCGTCATGGCCAAGCACGGCAAGAAACACCTCAACAATCTCAAGGCGGCCCCCAAGTCCCCCGTCTCCGTGGAAGAGGCGGTGAAGTTCGTGAAAGAGCACGCCGGCGCCAAGTTCGACGAGACCGTGGACGTGTACATGCGCCTCGGTTCGTCCCTCGCCAAGGGCGACACGCCGGTGCGCGGCGTGGTCCGCCTTCCGCACGGGTCGGGCAAGAAAGTGCGCGTCATAGTGTTCGCGGCCGGAACGGCGGCGGACCAGGCGCGCGACGCCGGGGCCGACGAAGTCGGGCTCGACGATCTGATCGCGAAGGTCAAGGGCGGCTGGACCGACTTCGACGTCGCCATCGCCACGACGGACGCGATGAAGTCGGTCCGTTCCGTGGCCCGCGTCCTCGGCCCCCGCGGCCTGATGCCGAACCCGAAGACCGGCACCGTGACGGACGATCCCGCGACGGCGGTGAAGGAGTCCAAGGCGGGCAAGGTCGATTTCCGCATGGACAAGACCGGCAACGTGTGCGTCGTGGCGGGCAAGCGCTCGTTCGAGGCCGCGAAGCTCGTCGAGAACATCAACGCCGTGGTGGCGGCCGTGAAGTCGGCCCGTCCCGCGACGGTGAAGGGCACGTTCATCAAGTCGCTCACGGTGGCGACCACCATGGGCGCGCCGGTTCCCGTGATACCGGCGGCCGAGACGGCGCTGTAAGGGAGGCATGCCATGAGCGAAAAGAAGATCCGCATAGAGAAGAAGTCGATCCTCGACGAGGCGATCGGCCGCGTGGAAGGCTCCGCCTACTGCTTCATGATCAACTACGACGGCCTTACGGTCGACGTGATGACGAAGCTGCGCCGCGAGCTCGACGGGCAGTCCTCGAAGATGACGGTGCTCAAGAACACGTTCCTCGGCAAGGTCGCGCAGCAGCTCGGCTGGCCGGAGGACGCCGGCAAGTGGTTCGTCGGCCCCACGGCCATCGTGACCGGCTCCGGCGACGTGTCGGAAGTGGCCAAGATTCTCGTGAAGTTCGCGAAGGACAACGAGAAGATGCACGTCAAGGGCGCAGACTTCGAGAAGCAGCTCCTCGGCCCGCAGGAGGTCGAAGCGCTCTCCAAGCTGCCGTCGAAGGACACGATGCGCGCCATGCTGCTGTCCACGCTCAACGCGCCCGCCACGAAACTCGTGCGCGTGTTCAACGCTTCGCTGCTCCAGCTCCTCTACGCCCTCAAGGCGTACGAAGAGAAGGGCGGCGGGAACAAGTCGTAAAAGCCCGGCGCGCGGGCGGCGGCGGGTGCCGCAGGCCGTTGCGCGCCAGGCGTCTCCGGGCGGGCATGTCCCGCCGGGTTGAAAAAGGAAAAGGCAAAAGAAATGACACAGGAAGAAGTCATCGAGTATCTGAGCGGCCTGTCCGTTCTCGACATCTCCAAGCTCGTCAAGGCGCTGGAGGAGAAGTGGGGCGTCACCGCCGCCGCTCCCGTGGCCGTCGCGGCCGGTCCCGCGGCCGCAGCAGCCCCCGCGGCCGAAGAGAAGACCGAATTCACGGTCGAGCTCACCGAAGCCGGCGGCAACAAGATCGCCGTCATCAAGGAAGTGCGCGCCATCACGGGCCTCGGCCTCAAGGATGCGAAGGACCTCGTCGAGGCCGCTCCGAAGCCGGTCAAGGAAGGCGTCGCCAAGGACGAAGCCGAGAAGATCAAGGCCCAGCTCGAAAAGGCCGGCGCCAAGGTCACGCTCAAGTAGCGTATCCGCGCCGCAGGGCGCCGGGCGCGGCCGCATCCAGGCCGCGCGCGGCGTCCGCGTTTTTCAGCAGGGCTTCCGCGGAACAGTTAACAAAGTGGCCGCTTACCACACTTCATCCGCCTGAAGCCCGACGCCGGGACGCCCCCGGCGCGCGCGGTCCGCACGCGGGACGCGCCATCCGAACTATTTTTCTCCCTACGGGAAGGTAAGCCATGAAAGCAGAACGCAAGGTTTTCGGCAGGCTCCAGAATACGGTCGAGCCGCCGGACCTGATCGAGATCCAGACGAAGTCCTACCGCGATTTCCTGCAGTTGGACGTGCCGCCGGCGAAGCGCGAAGAGCGCGGCCTGCAGGCGATTTTCAAAGAGATTTTCCCGGTAGACAGCTTCGACGGCCGCTACAAGCTGGACTTCGTGAAGTACGAGTTCCGCCAGCCCGAGGCCGGATGCCTGGCCTGCATGGCCGACGGCAAGACGTTCGCGATGCCGCTGCACGCCACGTTCCGCCTGAAGGACGGCACCGACGTGTGCGAAGAGGACGTGTTCCTGGGCGACGTGCCGATGATGACCGACGACGGCGCGTTCGTGATCAACGGCGCGGAGCGCGTGATCGTGTCCCAGCTGCACCGCTCCCCCGGCATCTCCACCGAGCGCGTCGACCACGCGAACGGGCAGCACCTGCTTTCGGTCAGGATCATCCCCGACCGCGGCAACTGGATCGAAATAACGTTCGACACCAACGAAGTGCTGTGGTGCTTCATGGACCAGCGCCGGCGCCGCCGCAAATTCTACGCCACCACGCTCCTGCGCGCGCTCGGCTACGGCACCGACGAGGCGATACTCAAGCTTTTCTACAATTTCAAGACGATCGAGCTTTCGTCGCGCCGCCGCCTGCGCGAGCAGGACCTGCGCTTCTGCGTGATGAAGGACGACCTTCTCGACAGCGATTCCAAGACCGTCATCGCCCGCCGCTACGATCCGGTGACGCCGGCCATGCTCGACCAGATCGCCGACTCCGGCACGCCTTCCGTGGAAGTGGTGGACGTGTCGCCCGACGAGGGCGTGCTGATAAAGACGCTCCGCGAAGACATGAAGGCCGGCATCCGCAACGAAGAGGACGCGCTCAAGGAGATCTACAAGCGCATGCGCCCGGGCGACCCCGCCACGGCCGCCAACGCCCGCCAGTTCCTGCGCCGGATATTCTTCGACCCGCACCACTACGACCTGGGGCGCGTGGGCCGGCACAAGATCAACCAGAAGCTCGGCCTCGAAGGGCAGATCCCCGAAGATTTCCGCACGCTGCACGAAAGCGGCACGGACGTGATAGAGTCCCTGCGACTCCTTCTCCGCATCCACACCGGCAAGGAAGACGTCGACGACATCGACCACCTCGGCAACCGCCGCGTGCGCACCACGGGCGAACTGCTCGAAAACCAGTGCCGCGTGGGCCTGGCCCGCACCGAACGCCTCATCCGCGAGCGCATGACCGTGCACGACCCGTCGAACGGCGCGCAGCTCACCCCCTCGCGCCTGATCAACTCCAAGACGTTCTCGGCGGTGATAAACGACTTCTTCAGCCGTTCGCAGCTGTCGCAGTTCATGGACCAGACGAACCCGCTGTCGGGCCTGGCCCACAAGCGCCGCCTTTCGGCCCTCGGCCCGGGCGGCCTGAGCCGCGAGCGCGCCGGATTCGAAGTGCGCGACGTCCACCCGTCCCACTACGGCCGCATCTGCCCGATCGAGACGCCCGAAGGCCCGAACATCGGCCTGATCTCGTCGCTGGGCATCTACGCGCGCATAAACAAGTACGGCTTCATCGAGACGCCCTACCGCGTGGTGAAGGACGGCCGCCTGACGGGCGAGGTCGAATACCTGCCGGCGGACGTGGAGGAGAACTACGTCATAGCGCAGGCGAACACGGCGATAGACGCGGACCGCAGGATCGAGGCGAAGCGCGTTACGTGCCGCTACAAGACGGAGTTCTGCGAGAAATCCGTCGATGAAGTCCAGTACATGGACGTGGCGCCGATGCAGGTGATCTCCATCGCCGCCGGCCTGATTCCGTTCCTCGAGCACGACGACGCGAACCGCGCGCTGATGGGCGCGAACATGATGCGCCAGGGCGTTCCGCTGCTCCGCAGCGAACGTCCGTTCGTGGGGACCGGCCTGGAAGGCGTGGCGGCGCAGGATTCGCGCGTGATAGTGCGCGCCGACCAGCCGGGCGTCGTGGCGTACGTGTCGGCGTCCGAAATCGTGGTCACGCCCGACGGCACGCTGCCCGCGGGCAAGGCCGCGCACGAAGACAACCCCAAAAAGGGCGTGCGCCGCTACATGCTGCAGAAGTTCCGCCGCTGCAACTCCGGCACCAGCTTCAACCAGAAGCCGATCGTGAAGCGCGGCCAGCGCGTCGAGACCGGCGACTGCCTGGCGGACGGCCCCGCCACCGACCAGGGCGAGCTCGCGCTCGGCAAGAACCTGCTCGTGGCGTTCATGTCGTGGCGCGGGTACAACTTCGAAGACGCCATCCTCGTGAACGAGCGCATCGTGCGCGAAGACGTGCTCACGTCGCTCCACATAGTGACGTTCGAGTGCGGCGCGCGCGACACGAAGCTCGGCCCCGAGGAAATCACGCGCGACATCCCGAACGTCGGCGAAGACGCGCTGAAGAACCTCGGCGCGGACGGCATCGTGCGCGTCGGCGCGGAAGTGCGCCCCGGCGACATCCTCGTCGGCAAGGTCACGCCCAAGGGCGAGACCGAGCTGTCCCCCGAAGAGCGCCTGCTGCGCGCGATATTCGGCCAGAAGGCGGCCGACGTGCGCGACACCTCGCTCACCGTCCCCTCCGGCACGACCGGCATAGTGATGGACGTCAAGGTCACGACGGTGCAGGAGCTCGCGCGCTCCTCCGGCGGCGACAAGGCCGCGCGCAAGTCCAAGAGCGACGGCGAGAAGCGCGTCAAGGAGCGCCGCACGCAGCTCGAGGCGGAGCTGACCTCGCGCCTGTCCGACATCTTCCTCGGCGAGAAGGTGCCGCGCGACGTGCGCGACTCCGAGACGGGCGAGATAATCGTCCCCGCCAACAAGAAGATCACCAAGACGGTCCTGCAGCGCCTGGCGAAGGCGCACGGCCACTACGCGATCGAGGAGTCCCCCGTCAAGGACAAGTTCGACAGCGTCATATCCGGCTTCGCCGAGCAGTTCGCGGCGCTCGAGGACGCGGCCCGCGGCGGCGACGGCGCGGCGCTCGACGACGACGACCTCCCGAACGACGGCATCGTCAAGCAGGTCCGCGTCTACATCGCGGACAAGAAGAACCTCTCCGTGGGCGACAAGCTCGCCGGCCGCCACGGCAACAAGGGCTGCATATCGCGCATCCTCCCGAGCTGCGACATGCCGTTCCTGCCGGACGGCACGCCCGTCGACATCGTGCTGAACCCGCTGGGCGTGCCCAGCCGAATGAACCTGGGCCAGCTGTTCGAGACGTATCTCGGCCTCGCGTGCAAGCTGCTCGGCTTCCACGCCGCAACGCCCGTGTTCGACGGCGTGCAGGAGTCCGAGATAGACGAACTCCTCCGCAAGGCCCGCGCGAAGCAGGAGGAGGAGGAAGGCGACGCCGCCTGGATATCCACCGACGGCAAGACCGTGCTGTACGACGGCTTCACCGGCGAACCCTTCGCGCAGCGCGTTGTGGTGGGCTACATCTACATGCTCAAGCTGCACCACCTCGTCACCGACAAGATCCACGCGCGCGCCATCGGGCCGTACTCGCTCGTCACGCAGCAGCCGCTGGGCGGCAAGGCGCAGAGCGGCGGCCAGCGCATGGGCGAAATGGAAGTGTGGGCGCTCGAAGCCTACGGCGTGGCCTACGCGCTGCAGGAGCTGCTCACCGTCAAGTCCGACGACGTCGCCGGACGCACCCGCATCTACGAATCGATCGTCAAGGGCAACAACGTGCTCGACGCCGGCATGCCGGAGTCGTTCTCGGTGCTGATCCACGAGCTGCGCGGCCTCTGCCTGGACATGCAGCTGCTGGGCGGCGACCAGGATTCGAAGCGCGGGCGCGGACGCGACCGCGCCGCGGCCCCGGC